>CAZQJF010000231.1:0-5563 GCA_964593735.1 uncultured Streptomycetaceae bacterium
CAACGAGCGCGTCGCCGCCCGCTTGCTGGCGCTGTTCCAAGCGCTGGATCGCGACACCGACGGCGTCCTGACGCGCGAGGAAACGCGGGGGGACCTCGACCTGGGTCCCCGGTTCCCCGACATGGACGTGAACAGCGACGGCAGGGTGACGCGCGAGGAGCTGCAGCGCTATCTCGAACAGCGCTTCGGCGCGCAGCCTCAGAGCGCGGCCGCGGGGTCGCCCGTTCCGGGACGGTAGGAGACTCCGTAGTTTCGAACTGCCTGCGCGCGAAAATCCCGCGCGCCACGTGCTCAATGTGCGCCCTGAAGGTTACTGCAAGAACTCGAACCCCGGCAGCCTGGCGGCTGCCCGGTCGAAGGTCACGGTCTTTTCTCCGCCCCGCGCGAGGACAATCTGGCCGATCAGTGCATCGCTGAAATCGGCGGCCGACGCATCCCACGCACGCAGTGCCTTCCAGACCAGGTCCGCATCCTCGAACACGAGTTGCTTCGCGGATAACAGACCATCGAGCACTTCCCTGATGCGCTTCCGATCTGCGCCGTAGCATTCCGTGAGGACCCACACGACCTCGCACAGGGTTATTCCTGTGATCAAGCCCGGGCGCTCGGGGGAAATCGAGCCCTCGACGAAACGGGTCGCGGCAGCTGACTGCCTGGGATCGTCCTGGACCAGGTAACGGACAATCACGTTGGTGTCCAGTCCGATCACCGGCGGCCGCCCATGCGCGTGATGACCCGGTTCATGTCCTCGACAGTTACCGGCTTCGCGGGTTTGGGCACGATCCCCTTCAGCTCCTTCACATCGCGCGTGGCGGCGACGATGGTGAAGACGCCCTGTTCCGTTTCCACGAACTCCACCCGATCACCGGCATCCACCCCCAGGCGCTCCCGTACCGCCTTGGGAATGGTGATCTGACCCTTGCTCGTAACCACTGCGGTAGCCATAGAGTTCCTTACGTTTTACCTGTTCCTTACTTTAATGTAAGACGACTCAGGCGTCAAGCCATTGCCCGCGTCGTAGACGCAGTTCACGCCCGGCGCGCCGAAAATGCAAAGTCGCGCGTCATCCGTAATTCTTAACATTCGGAAAGGCGCGTTTTGACGCGCCCGGCGTGCGTAGAATCCGTCGAGTCCAGGCGTATTACCATGCCCTATACCGTGTTTTTTTGTTACAGCGTGCCCTGCAGCGGGCGGCGACTGATCGCAGAAATGTGCGAGCGGCTCGATGCGTCAGGCATCACCTGCCATACGGCCGATCGGGACTGGAAATCCGGCGTCGTCCCGGCAAAGGTGGAAAACGCCATTCGCTCGGCGGATTGCGTCATCGCGTTTCTCACTACGGAAGGCAGGTACGCGAGCCACGTCAACCAGGAGATCGGGATCGCGCGCAAACACAAGAAGGACGTCATCGTCATCGTCGAGACGGGCAGCGACGTCAAGAATGTGCAGGTTGGCCCGATACACCTGGAATTCGATTTCTACAGCGCCGCAACGTTTACTTTGGACCTGTTGGGCCGGACGCGCAGGCTGCTGGTCGACACTGGCATCAGCGATGCCATCTTTTGGGGCGTCATCTCGATGATCGGCGGCTTCCTCCTCACCAGGAAGTCGTGACGGCCGGGCGCAAACCGGCGGACAGGCACCATTTCAGGGATGAGGGCGGAGGGATGAGTGATGAGGATGCAAGACCCTGCCTTGCCTGGCGCCTTGACGTGATTAGCGGTTGATTTGCTGGTTTCCATTTAGGCGGCCAGCGCGGGGCCTGCGCTGGCCGCCTCTGGCACGATATTTGCACGTATCCCGCCATGCTTCGCATCATGCTGGTGGACGACACCCCGGCGCGGTCGTTCTATCTGCGCCTCGTGCTCGAGCGCCTCGGCTATGACGTGATTGCAGAGATCTCCAATCCGCGCACCCTGCACGACGAAGTCCTGCGCCTGTCACCCGACGCCATCATCGTGGATACGGACTCCCCAACCCGTGACACGCTCGAGAACATCTGCATGATCACCGAAAGCTGTCCGCGGCCCATCGTCATGTTCGCGCACGATCCAGCCCGCGAATCGATACGCGAAGCGGTGCGCGCGGGCGTCAGCGCCTATGTGGTGGACGGGCTGTCGCCTGAACGCATCTCTCCCATCATCGAGACCGCCGTGGCGCGCTTCGAGGCTTTCCAGACGGTCAAGGATGAACTCGCGGAAACCCGCAACAAGCTCTCCGAACGTAAACTGGTCGAGCGCGCGAAAGGCATTCTCATGAAGGAGAAACAACTCTCCGAAGAGGACGCCTATCGCATGTTGCGCAAGCTGGCGATGGACAAGAATCTCTCGATGGCGGCGCTCGCCGAACAGGTCATTACCGTCGCCAGGCTGCTTGGCTGACCGGCCTCCGTGGTGTACCAGGACGGTGCACCGTTCGAATTTGTGCACCGCAACAGGGCAATGCCAGCAACTCTACGCGTGAGGGAACATTCCAAACCTTCCTCATTAAAACCAATGTCATGCCACGTATTATTGCGGCCATCCTGAGGTTGGCACGCAAGTTGCGTTAAGCATCATCGAGTGCGGGCCAACGGCGGTTCGTACCGGAACGGGGGCGTTCGAGGGTGGCGCAGTACGCGTCACGGCTGAACGCCCTTTTTATTGGGTGACGACCAGGAACGGAGTAGACGATGGATGAAGACAAATCCCTGCGAGCTGGCGGACGCCGGCCAGGCGCGACACGCCGGAAATTTCTCCGGACGGCCGGAGCGGCTGCGCTCATGAGCCTCGTTCCCGATGCGGTGCGCAACGCGGCGTGGGCGGCGGGCTCGGACGCGCCCGAGAAAAAGGAAGTGAAGATCGGGTTCATCCCGCTCACGGACTGCTCGTCGGTCGTGATGGCCTCGGTGATGGAGTTCGACAAGAAGTACGGGATCAAGATCACGCCGTCGAAAGAGGCATCATGGGCGGGAGTGCGCGACAAGCTGGTGAACGGCGAGCTCGACGCCGCGCACGTGCTCTGGGGCCTGATCTACGGCGTGCAGATGGGGCTGGGCGGACCGAAAAAGGACATGGCCATTCTCATGAACCTGAACCACAACGGCCAGGCCATGACGCTCTCGCGCAAGCTCTACGACAAAGGCGTCAAGGACGCCACCGGCCTCGCGGCGCTGATCGCGAA
This sequence comes from uncultured Streptomycetaceae bacterium, assembly GCA_964593735.1. Lineage (GTDB taxonomy): Bacteria > Pseudomonadota > Gammaproteobacteria > Burkholderiales > SG8-41 > SG8-41. Next base: position 3,163 of record CAZQJF010000231.1, read on the forward strand.
GGAGAAGGGCGAATATACGTTCGCCCAGACTTTCCCGACGGGCACGCACGCGATGTGGCTCTACTACTGGCTCGCGGCGTACGGCGTCCATCCGTTCAACGACGTCAAGACGATCACCGTGCCGCCGCCGCAGATGGTGGCCAACATGCGCGTCGGCAACATGGACGGCTTTTGCGTGGGTGAGCCGTGGCCCTTTCGCGCCGTCGTCGACAAGATCGGCTTCACCGCGGAGACCACGCAAGGCATCTGGAAGGATCATCCCGAGAAGGCGCTCGGCACCACCGCCGAGTTCGTGCAGAAGAACCCGAACACCGCGCGCGCCATGACCGCGGCGATCATCGACGCGGGCCGCTGGATCGACGCGTCGCTCTCCAACCGCCAGAAGACCGCCGAAGTCGTCGCCGACCGCTCCTACGTCAACACCGACAAGGACGTGATCGTGGCGCGCATGCTCGGGCGTTACGACAACGGCATCGGCAAGACGTGGGACGACAAGGACCACATGAAGTTCTTCAACGAGGGCACGGTGTGTTTCCCCTACCTCTCGGACGGCATGTGGTTCATGACGCAGCACCGTCGCTGGGGGCTGCTGAAATCGGACCCGGACTACCTCGCGGTCGCCAGGCAAGTGAACCGGCTCGACGTCTACAAGGACGCGGCGGCGGCGGCGAAAGCCTCTATCCCCAAGGACCCGATGCGCACCTCGAAATTAATCGACGGCGTGGTGTGGGACGGCAAGGATCCCAAGAAGTACGCAAGCGCGTTCAAGGTGAAAGTCGCATGAGCGCCCTCCCGTTGAAGCGGGACGACGGCTACGCGGCGGCGACGGTGGTGCCGCTGCGCACGTCCGGTCCGCACCCCGCCGCGGAGATGCTCGGCAAGCGCGCCGACGCCGAGCGGGCGAGGCGCGCCGAAGCGGCGAAGGCGAAGGCTCTGGCCCGCAAACCGGCAAAGCCGCTCTATACCCGCAGCCACGCGCCGGATTGGCTCGTGCGCCCGCTCGCCATGCTCGCCGGTCTCGCGCTCTTCGTGGGCGTGTGGACGCTCGTCGCCAAGCAGGGCGGCCGTCTGCCCGAACCGGGGCTGGTGTGGGACGCCGCGATAAAAATCTACTCGGACCCGTTCTACAGCAAGGGCCCCAACGACCAGGGAATCGGCTGGAACGTGCTTTCCTCGCTCCAGCGCGTGGGTATCGGCTTCGGCCTCGCGGCGCTGGTCGGCATTCCTCTGGGCTTCATGCTCGGCCGCTTCCGGTTCTTTTCGGACATGGCCGCTCCGATCATCTCGCTGTTGAGGCCGGTATCGCCGCTCGCCTGGCTGCCGATAGGGCTGCTGGTCTTCAAGGCAGCCAATCCGGCTGCGATCTACGTCATCTTCATCTGCAGCCTCTGGCCGATGATCATCAATACCGCGGTCGGCGTGCGGCAGGTGCCGCAGGACTACCTCAACATTGCGCGCGTCCTCAACCTTTCGGAATGGGCGGTGTTCACCAAGATTCTGTTCCCGGCAGTGCTCCCATACATGATGACCGGCGTGCGCCTGTCGGTCGGCGTGGCGTGGCTGGTGATCGTCGCGGCCGAGATGTTGACGGGCGGGGTCGGCATCGGCTTCTGGGTGTGGGACGAGTGGAACAACCTCAAGGTGGAGCACATCATCATCGCGATCATCACGATCGGCATCGTCGGACTGCTGCTGGAGCAGGCTCTCGTGCTGCTCGCGCGGCGTTTCAGCTATGGATAAGAAGCCGGGTGTTCCATCACGATCACGCAAAGAGAAACTCGGGGTCCACGTGGTTGCTTTCCCTCACCCTCGGTCCCTCTCCCAAAGGGAGAGGGAAGACAAGCCCTTCTCCCTCCGGGAGAAGGGTTGGGATGAGGGAATCTTGGAGGTTGAACATGGATAAGTACCTGCGCATCGAGAACGTCGGCATGACGTTCGAGACCAAGCAAGGACCATACACCGCGCTTACCGGCATCGACCTCACCGTCAGGAAAGGCGAGTTCGTCGCGGTGATCGGTCACTCCGGCTGCGGCAAGTCCACGCTGTTGAACCTGGTGGCAGGGCTCCTTGCGCCGACCGAAGGGACGATCATACTCGCGGAACGCGAAGTCTCCGGCCCCGGCCCGGACCGCGGCGTCGTGTTCCAGAACCACTCGCTGCTGCCATGGTTCACCTGCTTCGACAACGTCCATCTGGCGGTCGAACGCGTGTTCGGGTCGTCCGAGGCGAAGGCCAGGTTGAAGGAGAGGACCCGCGCAGCACTCGCCCTCGTGGGACTCACGCACGCGGAACACAAGCTGCCGCACGAGATTTCGGGCGGCATGAAGCAGCGGGTCGGCATCGCGCGCGCGCTCGCCATCGAGCCCAAGATGCTGCTGCTCGACGAGCCGTTCGGCGCGCT
>CAZQJF010000232.1:0-5557 GCA_964593735.1 uncultured Streptomycetaceae bacterium
TGCTTGTCCGGGCGCGCTTTTCCCCAAAATTGTCCGGGTATATGCGGGCCAGCGCACCGAGCTAAGCGCGCCAACGCACTGAGCGTCACGGACGGATGTGGGATAAGTGCCACTGTGAACCCACGAAAAAGGAAGCAACATGCCAACGGTCAATCTCACCTCAGCGAATGACACCTACACCTACGGCGTTGCGGGCGCCGCTACCTTGATTGTCAACGGACGGGGCGGCAACGACACTATCACCACCACCGCCAACACCGGTAGAACCACTATCAATACACTCGCTGGTGACGACACCCTGACCACCGGCAGCGGCAACGACACGATCATGGGTGCCAACGGCAACAACACCATCAACGCTGGCGGCGGGAACAACATTGTCAACACTGGCGCGGCAGGTGGCGGTACGGCGGGTATTTCAGGTGATACCGGCGGCACGGGTGACGACAGCATCACCACACTCGGTGGACGCGACACCATCCGCGCCGGCAACGGCAACAACACCGTCTCCTCCGGAGCGGGCATCGACCTCGTGATCACCGGGGCCGGCCAGGACATGATCACAACCGGCCCCGGTGACGACGTCATCCGGGCCGGCAAAGGCGATGACACGATGGTCGGCGGCAGCGGCAACGACCTTTACCACGTGAGCAGCGCAGGCGACGTGGTGACGGAGCAATTCAACCAAGGCTTCGACAGAGTGCGCAGCGCGGTCAGCTACATCCTCGGGGAGGACGTGGAGTCCCTGACGCTGAATGGCGGGGGCGCGATCAACGGCACCGGCAACGCGCTCGACAACATCCTCACCGGCAACGGCGCCAACAACGTGATGAACGGCGGCCTGGGCAACGATGTGCTCGACGGCAGGGGCGGCGCCGACACCATCAATGGCGGCGGCGGCAAAGACACTCTCGTTTGGGGCTCGTCCGATGTGTTTGACGGTGGCATCGGCAATTCTGACACGCTGAGGGTGAGCGGCTCGGGCAAGGAACTGAATTTCAGGACGCTTCCCAACGGCACGATTGCGAACGTGGAGCGGATAGATCTCACTGGCAGCGGCAACAACACGCTGACGCTAAACGTGACCGAAGTCCTCGATCTTTCCTCCACGAGCAACACCCTGCGCGTCTACGGAGACGCCGGAGACACAGTGCACCGCGGCGGGGCCTGGACGCATGGCGCCGACCAGGTGCATGACGGGAATACGTACGAAAGTTATACTCACGGCCTGGCCACCTTGCTGGTGGACAGCGATATCACGATCGTGGGCTGAGCTGCGGCGCCGACGGTAACCTAAGGCACAAGTCACAAGGAAAAAGGCAAAAGGTCGGACGCTCGGTCCGACAATTTTTGCCTTATGCCTTTTGCCTTCCGCCTTGGCAAAGCGCCGCCACGAACTCCTCGATCAGCGCGTTGACCTTGTCCGGGCTCTCCGTAAGGGGGAAATGCCCCACACCGGAAAGCGTTACGTAGCGCGAGCCGGGCACTGCCTCGTGCATCTCTTTCTCGTACTCCGGCGGATTGCCGGGATCGTCGAGGCCGCGCAGCAGGAGTAGCTTCGGTTTGAGCGTCGCGATGCGGTCGCGCACGTCGAAGGCGTCTATCGCCCTTAGGTCATGGTATTGGGACAGCGGCCCTACCTGGCGGTGCCGCTCCATCAGCCGCTCCCGCAAGCCCGGTTCCACGAACTTCATCGCGTGCCGCTGAAACGCCAGCCATTCTTCATATGCCTTCGGGTCTTCCACGGCGCGCAGCCGCATCTCGTACGTGCCGGGCGCGCGTACCTTGGGCCGTGCGGCGACAGTCATCAGCACGAGGCCCTTCACTTCATCCGGATAGTCCAGGCCGTATTGCAGCGCTATCGACGCGCCCAGCGTGTAGCCCACGAGAACGAGATCGCTTTTCAGGCCCTGCGCCCACAGCCAGCCGCGCACCCATTCCGTGTATCTCGCAACGTCCGTACAGCGGGCGCCCTCGAGGTGGCCGGGCAGGGTGGGCGCGACGCTGTCCGGGAAACGCTGGCGCTGATAGTGGTACGCGTCAGCGCAGGCGCCCGCGCCGGGTCCGTGGAGAAATACGAGTCGATACATGAAAGCTCCTTTCCCCCCCCATTCTAGCGGTAGTGACAAAAAGCTCTACCACGCATGGCGCGGGCTCATCCGTCACGCCTCATTCAGTTCACCGATACACTGGTCCTGTCGCTGTTCACGCCCTGCGCGTATATGATCCCTCAGCAGACGACTGAAGGGGAGTTCACCATATGGCAGCACAGGAGGAGCGTTCCGCGCCCGGCATCCCCGCGCCCCGCCCGGGGCCTCTCGCCGGCATCCGCGTCATCGAGCTGGCCGACGAACAGGCGGAATACTGCGGGCTGACGCTGGCGGGGCTCGGCGCCGAAGTCATCAAGATCGAGCCGCCCGGCGGCAATTTGACGCGGCGCATCGGGCCTTTCTACGAGGACAGGGAAGGTCCCGAGCGCTCGCTCTTCTTCTGGTACTACAACCGCGGCAAGCGTTCGCTCGTGCTCGATCTGCGCGAGCAGAAGGACCGCGACCGCTTCCGCGCGCTCGTCGCGAGCGCCGATATCCTGCTCGAATCCACGCCGAAAGGAGAGCTCGACAAGCTCGGCATGAGCAAGGAGGCGATCACCAGGGAATTTCCCACGCTGATCCATGCGCGCGTGACGCCGTTCGGGGATGACGGCCCGTGGGCGAATTTCAAGGCGTCGGACCTCGTGCATCTCGCGCTCGGCGGCGTCATGATGAATTGCGGCTACGACCCCGATCCGGCCGGCAAGTACGACCTGCCGCCGATTGCGCCGCAGATGTGGCACGCGTATCACGTTGCGGGCGAGCAGCTTTCTTTCACGCTCCTCGCCGCGCTGCTCTATCGCTTCCGCACGGGCAAAGGTCAGCTCGTCTCGTGTGCGGTGCACGAGTCGGTTTCGAAATCCACCGAGGTCGATCTCATGACGTGGGTCATGCGGCGCGCGCTGGTGCTGCGCCAGACCTGCCGCCACGCGCGTGAATCCATCGCGCCGAATCCGTCGATCGCGCACACCAAGGACGGGCGCTGGGTGATGGCGAACCTCGGTAACCGCGCGGATGACGGGGAGCGGCTGCTCAAGCTCCTTGAGCGCTACGGCCTGTCTGAGGGCTTCACTGTGGAGCAGATGGCTGCGCCGAAAGGCGGACGGTTCGTTCCCGGCACCGGCCCGACGAAGGCGGGCCGCGACGAGGGGATGGAGGCCGTCCAGCGTTTCGTGCGCTCGTTCACTTACGAGAACATCCCCTGGCGCGAAGCACAGGAACTGGGAATGCTGTGGGCGCCGCTCAGAAAACCCCACGAGAACGCCGTCGATCCGCACTGGATCAAGCGCGGGAGCGTGACCGACGTCGAACACCCCGAGCTGGGCAAGTCCTTCCGCTATCCGACGAGCAAGTGGATTTCCACCGCGAACTCGTGGGTAGTGGGGCGCCGCGCGCCGCTGCTGAATGAAGATGCCGAAGCGATCGCGCCGAAGGTGAAGCGCGAAACGCCGGTGATCGGTGCGAATGCGCGCGTCGACCCGAAGGAGCCGCCGTCGAAGCGCGGCAAGCCGTTTCCACTGCGCGGCATACGCATCGTCGACTTCTCGTGGTTCCTCGCGTCCGCCGGCGGCACGCGGTTCCTGAGCGCGTTCGGCGCCGAGAGCATCAAGATCGAGCTCAAGACTCATCCGGATACGCGGCTCGCCGCGATGGCTCCGGTCGGCGGTCGCGAGGCCCGGGACAAGGCTACGGGGCCGCTGTCCGGCGTGACGGACATCAACCAGGGCGGACAATTCAACAACAAGAATCCCGGCAAGCGCGGCATCTCGCTCAACGTGAGGCATCCGAAAGGCCTCGAGATCGTGAGGCGCCTCATCGCCATGTCGGACATCGTCGCGGAAGGCTTCTCGCCGGGTGTGCTGGACAACTGGGGCCTCGGCTACCAGGAGCTCAAGAAGATCAAGAAGGACATCATCTACGTCCAGCAGTCAGGCATGGGCGGGCAGGGCACCTATGGACGCTTTCGGACCGTCGGCCCGATCGCGAATGCATTCGCGGGGTTGTCCGAGATGTCGGGATTGCCCGAGCCCGCGATGCCTGCCGGGTGGGGATACTCGTACCTCGACTGGATGGGCGCCTTCAGCTTCTCGCTCGCCATGCTCTCCGCGCTGTTCCATCGCGACCGCACGGGCGAAGGCCAGTGGATCGACGCTTCGCAGACCGAGGTCGGGCTCTTCATCAACGGTCCGGCGCTCCTCGACTGGTCGGCCAACGGGCGCGTGTGGACGCGCATCGGCAACCGCTCGCCGTGGAAGCCCGCGGCGCCGCATAACGTCTATCCATGCGCCGGTGAGGACCGCTGGATCACGATCGCGTGCTTCACCGAACCGGAATGGAATTCGCTGCTGAAAGTCGCAGAGCATCCGGAGTGGGGCACGGACCCGCGGTTCACGACTCTCCCGGCGCGCCTTGCCCACCAGGAAGCGCTCGATGCGCTGATCGGTGAGTGGACGAGATCGCGCGACCCGTACCAGGTGATGTATGCGCTTCAGAGCGCCGGCGTCCCGGCGGGTGTGTGTCAGACCGCGGGTGACCGCTGCGACAGCGACCCGCAATTGAAGTCCCTCGAATGGCTGACGGAGGTGACCGGTACAAAGATCGGCCGGTGGCCGATCGCCGAGGTGCCGGTCAAGATGAGCGAGAGCCCCGCTTATATCGGTGGGCGCATCGACCGCGGCGCGCCGATGTACGGCGAGGACAACGAGTACGTGTACGGCGAGCTGCTGGGGATGTCGTCGCAGGAGATCGAGGCCTTGGCTGCGGACGGCGTGTTCTGATTGGAAGCTGCTTCGAACCCCTATTTGAGCCACAGATAAACACAGATGAACACAGATGAAACCGAAGTCCAAATCAGCCACGGAATCACACCGAGAATACTGAATGAAAGACAAAGCATTTTGGCCACGGAATCACACGGAAATACACGGACAAGAAAGGTCATTTGAATTTGCTTTGCGCTGAACCTTCCGTGCCTTCCGTGTGTTTCCGTGGCTAAATCGTTTCTGGCTTTTGGGGTTGAATGTATCCGTGTTTATCTGTGTGTATCTGTGGCTAATCCCTGCCTATCGTTCTTGAGGTGAATTCCATGATCAACGAAGCCCTGCGCACGATACTGCCCATCGCCGGCTGGTCCGAGGACCGCACCGGCGCGCTCGAAATCACGGGCACCTACGATCCGATACTGCCGACGCCGTTCAAGCTCGCCGAGACCGCGACCGCCACGCTCGCGGCAGTCGGCCTCGCCGTCAACGACTTGTGGGAGCTGCGCACCGGGCGGCGGCAGGAGATCGGGATCGATACCCGCCGGGCGACGGCATCGCTCCGCAGCGGGACGTATCTGAAGATGGAGGGGGCGCCCGTGGATTTCGGGCGCAACGCGGTCATGGGGACGTATCCGGCGAAGAACGGCCGGTGGAGCTATCTCCACTGCAACTTCCCGAACCATCGTGCCGCCGCTCTCAAAGTTC
>CAZQJF010000233.1:0-5552 GCA_964593735.1 uncultured Streptomycetaceae bacterium
TGCCGCAGCATCGCCTCGGCCAGCGTGCGCGGCATCGCTGCGCCAGGATGCTCGGAGAGATAATCTTTCCAGCGCGCGCAGACTTCCGGCAGGCAGAAGTCGCACTCGGGCGGAATCAGCAGCGCCCAGCACGTCGACCGCTCGCCGCGGAACATCATCTCGAGGTCCTCCACCATCTCGCGGCTGAGGCGCCGGGCGAAGTTGCCATTCGCACCTGAGCCGCGCCGCACGCCTCGGCCCTCGGCTTTCCTCATGCTCATCGCGCATCCTCCGGGCTCAGGCGCAGCAGCCGCAACGCCGCGTGCATTGACGCCCTCGCGTTGTGTTCGATCATCACGCAAGGGTGCGGCTTCGCCCCTTGGCGGCCTTCCACCGTCAGCCCTTCGGAATCGAGAATCTTCCGAGCCTGCTCGGCCCGGTCGAACGCCGAGCAAAGACTATCGAGCAGGGTTACTCCGGCTGCATCATCAATCGCATGCCCATCGTGCAGGCGTCGCCACAAGTCCGCGGCTTCGCGGCTTAGGTGCTTCGCGGGAGAGGGTTTAGCCATCGGTGGGTCTCCTCAGTGGCGGCAGGCGAGTTTTGATAGGCGACCGCCGCGGTCCACGGATAAGCTGGACGCGGTCGCGGAAAACTTTTTCGCCCGAGTCGAGACCGCCCCCCCCACACCGCTTCACGCATCGCGGGACTCCTCTTTCGCCTTCACCGAGGAATGGCACGACGCGCACAGGCTTTGGATCGGGCCATCGAATAAAGCACGGTCGCCGCGGTGCGGAACGATGTGGTCGCAAACGGTCGCGACCGTAGCCCTGCCTTCGCGCAGGCAGTAGGCGCACAAGGGGTACTCGCTCAGGTGCCGTGCGCGCCTACGTTTCCATGCCCAGTCGTAGCCGCGCTCGGTAGTCGTGGTCGCGCTGGTGCGCCAGGACCCGGGCTGCATGACTGCCAATCGGGTTTTGGCCTGCGTCGTGACCCTCGGCTTGAGCGTGCTGATCCGCGGCTTGCTCATCGGTCGGCCTCGGCAGTGCAGCAGGGACAGCCCGTCCGGTTTGTCCGGTTTGTCCGGTTCGGACGCCTTTCGGACGCCGCCCGCGTACGGATACCCGAACGACCCGAACCAACCCGAACAGTAAGGGGGGGGGATGGGGTGTGCGTTCGGGTCGTTCGGGTGTGTCTATGACGGGGTGCACCGCTCGCCGTTCGGGTGGGAATGGGGTATCCGTTCGGGTCGTTCGGGTAGGCATACGCATTTGGCATCATTCCCTGCCCGCCTTGAACGTGTTGTCGCTGAGCATGCCAGCGTGCTCGGCCAGTTCCGAAGCCATGAGCCGGCGCCCCTTCGGCAAGCCGGCCTCGAAGATGTCCAAACACTCGGGTTTGTGCACGTGCTGCACCAGCAAGTGCTCGGGGTGATCGTCGGCTTCGCCCCAAGCTGCCATTGCCAAGCCTGGATCGGTGATGCGCTGGCCGCACACGTCGCACATGTAGAACGGGCAGGCTAGGGCCTCAATGAAGTAGACGGCCTCGCTCATGCTGCCGCCCCTTCGTCCCCGTTGGGGTAGTACTTGCCGGCGTAGACGCGCATCGCGCCCTTTGCGACCAGCGCCTGGAGCGCCTCGTGCGAGGATGACTTGCTGATCTGGCGAAACTCGGCCAGTTTCGTTGGCGTGATCGACCCGCTGTCGCGCGCGAAACGCACGATCTCCAGTTGCGTGGCCGTAAGATCGCCCTCACTGATCCCGATCTGCACCCAGCCTTCGCGCTGGCGGAATTCCCATGCGAATTCGTGGTCCCAGTTCTCCCAGTCGCGGCCGTCGATATGCGCCACAACCTGATCTTTCTGTGAACCGCGCCGCAGGATGATGAAGGCGTCGGCGGCGCCGGCAATGCCGAAGGAACCATTCAACGCTTCGACGGGATCATCTACCGGACCCTTCTTGACGTGATGCAGCACCAGTACCGTGAGTCCTTCATGCTGCTGGGCGATGCCGTGCAGCATCCCCATCGTGGAATAGTCCGCTTCATACACCGACACGTTGCGCTCGCGCGGCCCGCGGAAACGCTGCAGCACGTCCACCACGATTAGCCCGGTGTCCGGGTATTTTTCGAGGAAGCGGTGCAGCTTCTCAACGCCTGACGCACCAGTGGGCCAGTCGTAAAAGATGTGCAGATTCTTCGGGGCAGTCTCGGGCGTGATGCCGAAAAACTCGAAGCGCTTGCGCATGCGGCGATCGTTGTCTTCCAGAAAGAGGCACACCACGCGGCACGCGGTAGTTTGCACGCCCATGAATGGACCGCCCATGGCTCTGGCGATCGCGAGCTGCAGCGCTGCAAAACTTTTCTTGAACTTCGGACGCGCTCCCAAGATAACGAGGCCGCTCGGGATTCTGTCCTGCACGCAGTAATGAGCCGGAGCGCTCTGCGCCAGCATGATTTCCTGCGCCGTGCGCATGCCGGCCGCGAATTCGTCAGCGGGCGGCCTCGCGTCAGCGATCAATTTCTTTAGCGCCGTGCTCATGCCGCCCTCGCCAGGTCGTTGGCGTCCATGCCCTTGGGCGGGATCGCGATGCGCACCGCGCGGCCCGCACGCTGCCAGCGCTCGGCGCATTCATTGGCGGCGCGCATGCCTGCGTCGTCGTTGTCGGCAACGATCAGCAGTTCCTCGATGCCATCGAGCACCGGGAACGCGGCCAGGTTTCCTGCATCGATCAGGGACCAGACGGGCGCAAACACCGTGGCCACGGTCAAGGCGGTTTCGATGCCCTCTGCGATCGCGAGCCCGGTCGTTACTGCATCGTCCGGCCAGAGTCGAATGACGCCGCCCGCCTTGCGGTGTTTTCCGAGCAGCAGCCGCGGTGGATCTACGTCTGCTTTCGTGCCGTTCGCCTTGATCCAAGTTCGGTGCAGAGTAAGCGGCTCGCCCGATATTGCGTCGGTGACAAGTGCAACGATCGCGGGTCCGGTGTAGCCGGACGGATGCGGCAGCGATTCAGTGCAGCGCAGATCGCCGTCTGCAGGCGGTAGTGCGCAGCCGCGCGCCTGCAAGTACGCTTCCGCAGTCCCGCGTATCGGCCCGAACGTCCGCCAGGCGTCGCGCCAATGCGATGCGAGGGTTACATGCTGCTTCGCGGTAGTCGTCTGCGGATGCGATGCGACAGCCCGCGTAGCCGCTCGTTGCTCGCGCTGTGCGCCGCCCTCTCCGCATCGGTGACAATGCCACAGCACACGGTCGCGCTCGACGGTCACGGCCATCGTGCGATCACGATCTCCGCGCCCGCAGTGCGGACAGCGCAGTCGATGATTGCCGACGGGAAGGTGCTCCAACTCGGCCGCAGCTTCCGCGCTCACGCGGCGGCCTCGTGCTCGGCTTCGGCCAGCCGGGCCGCGGGCGCGCTCAACGCATCAAGGGACCGGGACAATTCACGCTCCCGCCGCGGGCGTCAACTTCTGGCCCTGCTGCTTGCCGCCGAAACGCGCGCGCTCGATGACGGCTTCCACCTCCACCAAGCTGTAGAAGCAAAGCTTGCCGATTCGACGAAACGGGAAAACCTGCGCGGTGATGCGGTCCTTCTGCAGGCGGCGCCGCGTGATAGCGCCGCCTGTTGCTTCCTCAACCTCGGCGTCGGTGAGCCACCGCTTTCCTGTGCTGTCCATGGGCATCTCCAATCACATCGTTGCCCCTATTGGACCGCACTACCATCGGCTCCAAGGTGTAAACAATTCAATCCGCCAGCGTAGCAAGGGCGCCATCAATGGCTTCGCGGATGCCGTGCACCGCGGTCCACCCTTCCATGGGGTTGTGGAACAGGCGCACCACCGCCTTGATGGCGCGCGGGCGCTTGTTCTCCAGGTCACGAAGCGCCTGCAGCACTTTCTTGCTATCGAGGTACGACGCGCCTGGGCGCGCCAGCTGGCGCGGGTCGCGGTTGTTCTGGCGCGCGATCTCGTCGATGACGTAGTGAATCGCGGCACGGGCGGCGTCCGGTTGGCTCAGGTCAGCACGCCTCTGTCGAAGCCCGAGCGCGATCACAGCCATGCCCCAGGTGTCTTGCGCGGAAGGGCGCCCGCGCTTGCGGCTGGCCTTCATGCCGCCCTCCGCTGGTCGATCTTCACCACGGCGGCGCCGCGGCGCTCGCCGGCCGCGCGCAGGATCAAGTCGTTCACCTGTCGCATGGGCGCACGCAACTGCTCCACGTCGATCGTGGTGTAGTGCCTGCTGGTTACGCCCTGCGGCTTGTGGTTGAGCATCCGCTGCAGGACCAGGTACGGCACGTGCCGCGCGGCGATGCTGGCGAATGTGCGCCGCAAGGTGTGCGACGAGAATTTCACGCCCGAGCTCTGCACCACTTTTGCGATGAGCTTCTTGGGCTCGGCCAGGGCGCCCACCTCGCCCGGGAAAACCCATGCGCGCCGCGGGTCGTCGGCCTCGAGCTTCAACATGGCCGCGTGCCTGCGCTTGAGCAGGTCGAGCAGGTACTTGGGCAACGGCAAGGTATGCGCGGTCTTGTTCTTCGTCAGCGGCACGGTGAAGGTCTTGGCGGCGAGGTCCACCGTTTCCCATCGCAGGGTCGCGGCCTCGTTGCGGCGCAGTCCGGTCAGCACCAGGAATCGCAGGAAGTCGCGCACCGTGTCCGAGTTGTCCCGGGTCGCGTCTGTTTCGAGCGCCTTCACCGCGCGCCACCACGGCTTGATGTTCACCTGCGCGATCACGTCGTCGCGGCGGTCCTTGTCGGTGTGCCAGATGCGCCGCTGCGAAAGCACGTCCACCGGATTCCCGGCGACCACGGGCTTCCCCTCATGGTCGCGGATGCTGGCCGCGTAGTTGAACAGCGCTCGCACCAGCCGGAAGCTGTAGTTCGCCCGGGCCGCCGAGGTGATGGAGGTGAACTTGACGACCACCGCGGCCTCGTCAATCACTTCCAGCGGCCGGTGCTGCCAGTCGGCGAGGTAGGTATCGACGAGCCCCTGGTAGTCGTCCTTCGTTCGCTGCGCGAGCTTGTGCGCGCGCTCGGCGAGGTACTGATCGAGCGCCTGCTGTAGCGTGATGGCGCCATCGGGGATGCGATCCTCTACGCGATCGATGCGCGCCTTTACCTGCTCGGCGGTGTAGCCCTCGGCGATCAGCCCGAGCGCGATGCGCGTCTGCCCCCGCGCCTGCACTGGCGTCAGGGAATCGGTGCCCGCGGGCCCGAGCGTGATCCTGATGCGCCCGCGCGTCGTGTTCTTGTCCACCACCCAGGACCGCGAGCCGCCGCGCGTGACGCGCACCGCAAGGCCTCGCTGCTCTTGGTCCGCGTAGAGGATCTGATTGCCCTTCGCCGGCAGTGCGAGGTTCGCAATCGCCGTTTTCCCGGTGCCGCTGAGTCGTGCCATGTCCGCCTCCGTGTATCCGTGTATCCGTACCGAAGGATAATACCGGATAACCGGGGAAACAAGAGGCGAAGCAATGCTAGTGTTTTCAGGTACTTGTCCGGTAAGCCCTTGATCTGCTTGGCGACCGATTAGGACTGTTAATCCGCAGGTCCCAGGTTCGAGCCCTGGTCGGGGAGCCA
>CAZQJF010000234.1:0-5549 GCA_964593735.1 uncultured Streptomycetaceae bacterium
CTCGCGAGGGTGCGCGCAATGTCGACCATGGTCGCCGCCAGCGACGCGAGTTGCTGCAGGCGCGCGGCGATGTCCTCGGGCGTCACGGCGTCCGGCCGGAGCGCGGCGGCGAGCGCATCGAGCGCATCGTCGAGCTGGTCGCGGGTGATCGTCTGCGTGCGCCGGCCGGGCGGCAGCCCGTCGAGGGTCTCGCGCGTGAGGTGGAGCGCATCCGCGATGCCGGCGAACGCTTCAGCACCGGCGAGCGGACGGCGTATCCAGTCGCCGCAAGCATTCGCGAGAGCGATCAGGTGGCCGGCGAGATTACCGCTATCCACGGAAGAGATGTACTGCGGCTCCAGCGGACGGAGATTTTCCGTGTCGTACCAATTGTAGAAGTGGCCGCGGAAGCGCTGCAGGCTGCCCATCGTGGCGAGCGTCGTCTCCAGCCGCTCGACGGTCTCGACGGTTCCCGACCAGCCGAAATCGCGCGCGCCGACCGCCGAGAGGAGGTACAACCCGATGTTGGTAGGAGAGGTGCGGCGGGCAACGATGGGCTGCGGGATTTCCTGGAAGTTGTCGGGCGGCAGCATGTGATCCGCTTCCGTCACGAAGGTCTCGAAGAAGCGCCAGGTCCGGCGCGCGACCAGCCGCAATGCGCGCGCGTCCGCGTCCGACACCGGGAGATGGCCGGCCGTGAACGGCGACAGGCTGGACCAGCGCGCGATGGCCGGCGCTGCGCCCCAGGCGATGACGAACGGCAACGCGACCGGCCACGCGTCCGCGCCGGCGAACCAGACGATGAGCGCCGCGGCGGCCGCGATCATGACGCTGCTTGCCATCTGCCGGTAGAACCCGGGGAGGTCGAGCCGCGAGTTCACCTTCACCTGCGCCGCCGTCACCCAGTCGAGCAGGTGCTTCCGGGTCACGAGCAGCCGGACGAGCGTCCTGCCTGTCGCATCCGCCATCAGGCAGGCCTGGTGCGCGAGAAATACCGCGAACAACACGATCTGTCCCGTCGCCTGCGCAACCTCGGCTCCCAAGGCGCGCAGTTGGCTGCGCGCCGTTCCGCCGCCACGCCGCGGAACCATTGCGCCGACGACAGGAATCAGCGGCGGCACGGAGAGGGTTCCCAGGACGAACGCCGTCCAGATGACGGCGTCGTGAAGCGGCAGCGTCCACCCCGCCAGGAGGGCCGCAAGGCTGGCGGGCGCCGATAGCGACCGGCGCAGGTTGTCCAGCATCCTCCAGCGGCCGATCAGCGGAATCGCGCCGGCCTTTTTCCGTGCCGCACTCGCGTCCTTCAGTACTGCATCAGCGTCCTTCAGTGTCGCGCTTGCGCCGTCCAGCATCGTACTCGTGCCATTCAGTCTCGCACCTGTGCCATTCAGGCTCGCACTGGTGCCATTCAGGCTCGCACTGGTGCCATTCAGGCTCGCACTGGTGCTCGGGTCGCCGCTCGCGGTATCGCCGCGGCCGAGCAGCCACGGCAGCAATTGCCAGTCGCCGCGCGCCCAGCGGTGGTGGCGCGCAGCCGCGACGTCGTAGCGCGAGGGAAACTCCTCGACCAGCTCGATATCGGTCACCAGCCCGGCGCGGGCGAAGATGCCTTCGAAAAGGTCATGGCTCAACAACGTGTTGTCGGGCACGCGCCCGGCCAGCGCGGCTTCGAAAGCATCCACGTCGTAGATGCCCTTTCCCGTGTAGGTGCCTTCGCCGCAAAGGTCCTGGTAGACGTCGGACACGGCCGAGCTGTAGGGATCGATCCCGCTCGGGCTGGAGAAAATGCGCTGAAACAGCGAGCCCTCGCGGCCGATCGGAAGCGCGGGCGAGACTCGCGGCTGCAACAAGCCGTGTCCTTCGACCACCCGCCGCGCAGCCGTATCGAAGCGCGGATGGTTGAGCGGATGAGCCATCTTGCCCACCAGCCGGCGCGGCGTTTCACGCGGCATTCGCGTGTCGGCATCCAGCGTAATGACGTAGCGCACGCCCGAAGGCGGGGCGGGGGGCAGTTCGCCCACATTTATGAAAGTCGTATCGCCGGCGCCCCGCAGCAGGCGGTTCAATTCGTGGAGCTTGCCGCGCTTGCGCTCCCATCCCAGCCATTGCTGCTGGCCCTCGTTCCAGAGCCGCCGGCGATGGAGCAGGTGAAAGCGGTCGCCGTCCCTGCCCGGCCCATAAAGTCGGTTCAGCCGCGCGATTCCCGCGGCGGCCGCGTCGAGCAGCGCGCGGTCTCCCTCGACGTTCTCGGTGGCGGCGTCCGTCCAGTCGGAGAGCAGCGCGAAGTACAGGTCGCCTTCCTGGCTTGCCAGGTAGTGAATTTCGAGACGCTGGATCTGCTCTTCGATCCCGGCCTGGCTTGTCAGCAGCGTCGGTACGGCAACGAGCGTGCGCAAGTGAGGCGGCACTCCGCCGCTCAGCTCGAGGCCCGGCAGGGTCGTCGCGCTCACCTCTCTCGTGACGGCGCGGTTCACGAGCGGAACCGCCGCGTCGAGCGCCGGGATCAATCCGAGGATGGCGAGGAGGATGAGCCACGAGGGGGAAATGGCGGGCCCCAATGCCAGCAGCGGCAGGCAGAGCAGGACCGCGGCCGCGGTGAGGACGATGGCGATGTAGCCGCCGATGCCGAGCGCCGCGTTGAAGCGTTGCGCCCAGCTCGATAGCGGAGCGCGGAATCCGATGGCCTTCTCGAAAGCGGGCCGTCCCCCGGCGATCAGATGATAGCCGGGATCGCGCTCGCGGCCATCGCGAACGAGCGCGCATTCGCCGCCTGCCCGCCGCCCGCTCTCCTCTCGCGCCTGCAGGGCAGCCTGTGCTATCTCGAGCTCGGTCAGCGCCGAGCCTCGCGCCAGCTCCTCGATGGCGGTGCGGTACAGATTGCGCGTCGGGAAATCCATCTCGGCGAAGTTGCCGCCGCGCCGCAGGATGTCGTCGACCAGGCTGACGCTCTCGAACAGCTCTGCCCAGTCGAGGTCGGAGATCAGGCGCATGCTGGTGATGATGTTGCGGACCGTGACGTTCGTCGCCGCCTGCCGCTGGTGGTCGTCGTGCACGATCTGCTCGGTGGTCGTTCCCTGCGCCGCCAGGCGCTCCTCGAGCCAGTTCAGCACCCGCGCGACTTTCGGGTCCTGGTCGCGCAGGCGTTGGACGAGCTGAACGGCGAAGGCCTCCGACAGCGGCGCCTGCTCGTAGCGCTGCAGCACGGCGCGGACCGGCTCGGGGTGGGTGTCCGCGCCCAACAGCCGGTCGGCCAGCGCGTCCGCTTCCTGGCGCGCGGCACGGCCGACGACGATGCGCCGGGCGCTGCGCCGCAGATTTTCGACGAGCACGATCCGCAGCGTGATGGGAACCGCCCACAACTCCCCGATCGTCAGCGGTTGAACGCGCTGGTATGCGCGCACGAACCGGCGCAGCATCTCCAGATCGGAGCGGCTGTCGGTGTGTGCCACGAAGGCCCACGCCAGGCCGAAGATCCGGGGGTAGCCGGCGAGCGGCCCTTCCGCCAGCTTGGGCAATTGGCGATAGTAGCCCGCCGGCAGGTCGGCACGGATTTCGCGCACCTGCTCTTCCACGATGTGGTAATTGTCGAGCAGCCATTCGGCAGCCGGCGTGATGGCGGCGCCCGCGGCGACCGCGTCGGCGATGGCGCGGTAGGCCTCGAGAAGAACGGATTCGTTGTCTCTCAAGCGCGCGGCGAGGGACCGGCCGCGCTTCGGCCTGGAGGTGATGGGCTGCGCCGCCGCGAGGCTCTCGGCGTGCTGCTCGAGGCGCTCGACGCTGAACAGCTCCGCCAGGATGGGCTCTTCGTTATCCCACGGGGCGGCGCGGGACGGGCGATCCAGTACGAGAAGGTCTTCGGATTTCAGGCTTGGCCTTTCCATGCCGCGTGCGGGTGGGACAGGCGGCTCCCCGTCGCGGCTCGTGTAGTACCCCACCGACGTTAAGAGCCATATCGGTCATTTTGATACGGCCTTAAGACAACCGTCTCCCCGCAGGGTTTCCGTCTTCCGGCGACGCACTCCTCCGTCCGGATCAGGGTTCCACGAACAGGTCCACGAACTCGTGGACCGGGGTGCGATCGAGGCGGGGCGCATCATCACACAGCTCGAGTATGCGCGCCCGCTGTGCCTGCGCAAACCGCCGCGCCAGGCTGGCTTCAAGCTTGATTCTCAGCACCGGCATGAATTCCTTCCGGCGGCGGGGGTGCCCCGGCGGGTACTCGACCTCGATCTTCGGGGTGTGCGACCCGTCGCGGAAGAACACCTGCACGGCGTTGGCGCTCGAACGCTTTGCCGGGTCGACGAAATCCCTGGTGTAGCGCGGGTCCTCGACAATCGTCGTCTGCTCGCGCAGCCGGTCGATGCGCGGATCGGCGGCGACAGCGTCCTCGAAGTCGGTTGCCAGCAGCCGCCCGTAGAGGAGCGCCACGGCCACGACGTACTGCGCGCAGTGGTCGCGGTCTGCCGGGTTGTACAGCGGCCCGGTCTTGTGCATGATGCGCATGAGCGCGTCCTGGCTGTGCATTTCGATGCGCTCGACCTCGTCTAAGCGGTCCTTGACCAGCGGGTGGAGCCGCAGCGCGCATTCCGCCGCGGACTGGCCGTGCATGCCCGCCGCGACGAATTTGAACATCGAGTGCTGGATCACGTAGTCGCCATAGGGCCGCTGGAACGCGAGCGGCTTGCCGCCGAACCGCGCGTCGTTGAAGCCGTAGTACTTTGCGGTGAGCACCGCCGGGTATCCCATCTCGCCCTTCACCGCCATCATCGCCAGCCGCAGCCCGTTGAACGCCGCGTCCGCGGCCGACCAGCTCTTGCGCCACCCCGTGTTGGGCGCGTGCCGGATGGTGGCCAGGCTGCAGTCCACCCAGGCATTGGAGACGGCGTTCACGATCTGGTCGCGCGTGCCGCCGAGCATCTGCGTCAACACCGCGCTGCTCGCGACACGGGTGAGCAACGGATGGTCTATGCCCGCTTTCTTGAAATCGTTCTCGATTGCGAGGCAACCCTGAATCTCGTACGCCTTCACCAGGGCTTCGAGCACTTCGCGCACGAGGAAAGGCGCGTGTCCCTCCGCCGCGCGCTTGCGGCTCAGGTGGTCGGCCAGCATGAGGATGCCGGCGAGGTTGTCCGAGGGGTGGCTGCCTTGCGCCGCGGTGAACGTATCGTTCTCATCCAGCCAGCGGATCATGCATCCGAAGCTGAACGTCGCCGTGACCGGATCGAGCCGGTGGCTCGTTGCCGGAACCCGCGAGGCGTGCGGCACGATCGTGCCGGGAACGGTCGGGCCAAGAAGCTTGGTGCATTCCTGGAAATCGAGGGCGTTCAACGCGCACCCCATCGTATCGAGCATGCACAGCCGCGCGGCGTCGATTGCCTGCGCGCCCGGCTGGAACGTCGCAGTGTAGTCCGCGATGTCGGTGAGGACTCGATCCGGATCTGGCCGAACTTTGGAGCTCATCGCGGGCCCGGGTCAGTGGTGAAAGAGCTGGAGCGCGATTCTCGCACACATCCGTTGGCGCAAAAAAACCCCGCCGCAGCGGGGTTCGTTGATTCCGGCCGGTGCGCTAG
>CAZQJF010000235.1:0-5546 GCA_964593735.1 uncultured Streptomycetaceae bacterium
GAATACTGCCGCTGTACAACTTGGAGAGAAACACCGCCCGATCCGGCAGCCGGCGCTGCGGCTGCGGCTGCGGTGACGGCGGAACCGGCTGGTCGATGATCTGCGGCGGCGATTCCGCCTGCACCAACACCACGTCGAGCACTTTCGCCGATATGAAGTTGCGCTCGGCCGGGACAAAGACGTGCAAGGCGACGAGCGCGGCCGCATGCAGCGCCGTGCTGGCCATGACGAAGACGATCAGTAAACGCGCTTTCGAGCCCGGGCGCCGCGAAGCGGGGTCCCCGAACGCATTGTTCTCATGTTTCGTCCCGAACGGCATGGCGAGCGTGTCATGTTAGCAGCCTGTCGGACTTACATTGAATTAGCAGTGTGTCGGGTCGAGCCCAATTCAAATATGACCACCCATGCGCACCGACGACCTCGGAGATGAAAAGTCCGACACACTGCTAGGCGGGCCGATGGCCTCCCCAGGCGAAAACCGGCAGGGCGAGCAGCGCCATCGCCCATACGATCACCGCGCCCGAAGGCAGGTCGAACACGGCGGAGCCGATGAGGCCCAGCGCGTAGCCTGCGGCCCCCAGGACGTAACAGGTAACCAGCCGCGCGCGTTGCAGCCGCCAGGTTGCGAGCGCCGGCACGATCAGCGTCGTGAACACGAGGTAGAGGCCGACGAGCTGCACGGAGGCGGTCACCGCGACCGCGAACACGAGATAGAAGCCGATGCGGCCCAGTCTTTCGCGCATGCCGAACCACAGCGCCAGGATCACAGCGTATACCACCGCGACGGGCAGGAGCCGCGGCCAGTTCACCCACAGGATCTGCCCCACCAGCAGTTCTTTGAGGTGCTCCCCGCCATGCGGATTGGCTGCGAGCAACAGCAATGCGCCGCTCGCTGCCAGGATGAACGTCGTGCCGATGATGGCTTCCTGCACCTCGGGCCAGTGCTTCTCGGTCCACGTGAGCAGCAGGGCGCCGGCGAATGCCGCAGCGAGCGCCGCCGCCTGCACGGCCCACCCTTGCGGCTCCAGCCCAAGGCTGTCTGCGAAGATCACGCCCAGTCCGGCGACCTGGGCGATTGCGAGATCGATGAACACGATGCCGCGGCCCAGGACCTGTATGCCGAGGGGTGCGTGCGTCGCAACAACCAGCAACCCCGCCGCGAACGCCGGCCCGAGTATGCCCAGGTCGATCGCTGCGATATTCACCTGGCCACCGCCAGCAGGCGCGCAAGGGTTTCGTCGAACAGACCGAACAGATCCCGAGCCTTGTCGCTTCCTCCGACCGTGTACGGCAGCATGAGGGCCGGGATCTTCGCGCGCTCGGACAACCATTCTCCCGCGCGCGGATCGTTGTAGGCGGAACGCACCACGGCCTTCGCCGGCTCGCGCCCGAGATTCGCGAGCAGCTCGCTCAGATGCGATGCAGTCGGCGGGAGACCCGGCTTGGGCTCGAGCGAGCCGACCTCGCGCATACCGAGCCAGTTGCTGAGGTAGGACATGTTCTTGTGGTAAACGACGATCGCCATGCCTTTTAGCGGCATACCCGCCTTTTCCCAGCGCACGATCGCCTGCTGCCAGCGCTCCAGGAACGCCTTGGCGCGGGCGCGGTACTGCGATGCCTCGCCTGGATCGAGCTGCGCCATGCGTTCGGCGAGCGCTGCGGCAACTTTCGCGATGTTGCGCGGGTCGAGATGGATGTGAGGATTGCCGGCTGGATGGACATCGCCTTGCGCGCGATCGGTCCGCTGCGGCACCTCCAATGTCGTCACGTAGCGCACAGCTTCGAAATAGCCTGTCTGGCCGGTCTGGATTCTGGAATTTCCCGACTGCGACTGAACCAGCGGCAGCCAGCCGATTTCCAGCTCGGCGCCGGTGCAGACTACGAGATCGGCGCTGCGCGCGCGGGCGATCAGGCTCGGGCGCGCTTCGATGCGGTGCGGATCCTGAAGCGCGCTGGCGGCGACATAGATGCTTGCCTTGTCACCTCCGAGCTCCTTCGCAAGCGCGCCCCATTCGGGCTCGCAGGCGAAGATGTTGAGGGCCGCGAGCGCCGGCTGCACGACGAGCCACGCGGTGAGCGTGATCAGAAGCTTCAAGAGTTGGTTCATGATGTTCTCCATTGTCATTCGTCCCCGCGGCCTCAGAACTTGTGTCCGCCGTGCGCGCCCAGGCTGTGGATGTACTGAAGCAGCAATTGATTGTCGGAGGCGCCGGAGCGGGACTGGTCGCGCGCCAGCTGCACCCGCACGCGGCTGAACTCGGTCGGGCTGAAATCGAGCATCACGCTGTTGCGAGAGGGGTTGTGATTCCCCAGCAGCGAGAAGTCGGCCGGTGCAGGGCCAAGGCCGTTTGCCACGATGCCGTTGGCGACGGCGCCGTGGCGGAGGCGGTCGTAGCGATAACCCACACGCCAGCGCGGCATGAACTGCCATACGCCTTGCGCGTACCAACCCGACTGTTCGCTCATGAAGGCATCGGTGAACGGCGCGCCGAATTGCGGGGCGGCCTGCCCGCTGTCGTCGTAGGTGAGGCTGCCGTCCTGCTTGAACCGGAAATATTCCCCCTGCAGCTTGAAGTTCGTGCGCGTCGCGTTGCCCCCCGGCGACCACTTCAGAACGGCGTCCGCGACCCACATCCGGGCCCTCCCGGTAAAGCTGTTGATCACCGTGTTGCCGAGTGTGTCGACGTCTTCGTAAGCGCGGTCCTGCGCCCTGGTCCGGAGATAGGAGAGCCCCGCGCGCCAGGCATAGCTCGCTCCGATGTCGCCTCCGGCGTGTCCGAACAGGGCTGTGCCGCCGGCGCCGTTCCGGTTGCGGTCGGAGCCCGGGAATTGATCGCCGCTGGAGAGCTCGGCGCCCAGCTCGAGGAATATGGGCGTCGGCGCAACCCACCTCAGCTGCACGCCGTCCTGGCTCAGCCGGCCGCCCAGAAAGGCCTTGTAGGCGAGCGGCGCATCCTGGAAGTCCCACGCATGCTGGTGGATCTCGTTCTGATAGCCGATACCAGAGAAAAAGCGGCCGCCCTTGAGCGTGAATCCCTGCGGCAAAGAGAGGGTCTGGAAGTACGCCTCCTCGACTTCGACTTCGTTCTCGGGGGTGAGCGCGGCGATTGCGACGCCGCGGAAATAGGGATCGATGCTCGCCGAGAATGTTAGCTCGGTCTCGCTCAGCCCGAAGCTGCGTTTGGGCGGCCCGACTTCTCCACCCGAGGGCATGAAGCCTCTTATCTGGTAGCTATTGGGATCCTGCGAGGTCCGGGCATAGGTGCCCTGCAGGATCAGTGAAACGGCTGGATTGAAGGCGCTTGCAGTGGCGGGACGGCCCTGGCTCGCCGCCGCGGCCGTCTCGGCTTTCGTCGCTGTTGCCTCTGCTTTGCCGGCCTTGGCTTCCGCTTCCGCCAGTCTCTTTTCCAGCGACTGTATGCGCTGCTCGTATCCGTCCTTCATCTGCCTGATTTCCTCGCGTATCTTCGCGAGCTCGCCATCCTGCCCCTGCGCGGCGCCGGCGAACGCCAACACGACCGCCGCAACGATCAAATTGCGTTTGAACACTGGAGTTCTCCTCTGAACGCACAATGGAACACGCAACCGGTATCACCGGCTGCATCCGTGTGGTATCAAATCAGAGGAGAACGGGAGGAGCGCGAGAATGGAAGGAGAGCGGTAGGCTGCCCGAGTACGGCAGCGCGGATTGCGCGGTCAGCCCGGACGGGAGCTCGGGGATAACGAATGTGCACACCGAGCCGTGCGCACCGCCCAGCACCTGGCCGAGGGCGACGTGAAAACCGCAGAGCTGTGCCTGCGAGGAAAACTCGCCATCGCCCTGGCTCTGCCTCTTACCGTCGAGACCGCTCTCGCGCGCGTGCCCCGCCAGCCTGTCGTGGGCATGCCAGATCGCGTGCGTGACCGCGGCTTGCTGCGCGAAGAGCAGCGCCGCGGCGAGGATGAGCTGCAGCAATATGCGTCTGGTCGCCATCGCGAATTTGGCAGGCGCCGGTATGGAAAAGGCCTCGGTCTTTCAGGACATGCGTCAGGTTCTGAATCGTGAGCGTGCGGCTGTCCCGAGTTGTTCGCGGGTGCCGCGCAGTATACTGCGTAGCAAATGAAAACCGTGCTCCTGGCGCTGATCGCAGCTTATCAGCTGCTGCTCTCCCCCTTCTTCGGCCGGCACTGTCGATTCTACCCGACCTGCTCGAGCTATGCGCGGGAAGCGATAGAGGTGCACGGGTCGCTCAAGGGCTCGTGGCTCGGCGTGAGGCGGCTGTTGCGCTGCGGCCCGTGGCATCCGGGAGGCACGGACCCCGTGCCTCCCAAAGGATGAAGGCGGAAGGATGAAGGATGACCTGCTTGCTAACACCGCGCTGCGGGAGTCATCCCTCATCCCTCATCCTTCATCCTTGACTCGTCTGGCCTGCGACGCGACAAACGAGTCCCTTGAGGTAATCGCCTTCCGGAAAGTTGAGGGCGACGGGATGATCCGCGCCGGGGCCCAGTCTTTCAATGAGCTGCGCATGCGCGCCAGCATCGAGTGCAGCTCCGGCGACGATCTTCTGGAACAAGTCGGCTGAAACGCCACCCGAGCAGGAAAAGGTCATCAGCAACCCGCCGGGCCGCAGCAGCTTGAAGCCGAGCAGGTTGATGTCCTTGTAGGCGCGCGCCGCCCTGGCCGCGTGCGACGCGGTCGGCGCGAATTTCGGCGGATCGAGCACGACCAGATCGAATCGCCTTCCTTCATCGCGATGCTTCCTCAAGAGCTGGAACACATCGCCCTCTATCCAGTCCACGCCGGCGAGACGGTTGCGCTCTGCGTTACCGCGAGCGAGCGCCAGCGCCTGTTCCGAGCTGTCTACGGCCGCCACCGAACGCGCGCCGCCCTTTAGCGCATTCAACGCGAAGCCCCCGCTATAGCAGAATCCGTCCAGCACATCGCGGCCGGCGGCCAGCTCCCTGACGCGCCGGCGGTTTTCGCGCTGATCCAGATAAAAGCCGGTCTTGTGACCGTGCTCCAGATCCACCTGGAACGTAAGGCCGTTCTCGCTGATGGCGATACGAGTGGGCTCACCAGGACCGCGGAGCGGGCCGGTTTTCACCGGCAATCCTTCCAGCTCCCGCACGTCGGCATCGGAGCGCTCCCAGACGCGGGACGCGCCGCTCGCCTCGAGCACGGCGTCGGCCATCGCGTCGCGCCAGCGCTCCGCCCCGGCGCTCGTCAATTGCAGCACCACGGTGTCTCCGTAGCGATCGGCGATGACGCCCGGCAAACCGTCGGATTCGCCGTGCACGAGCCGCACGGCATCGGTGACTTCTTCGTACAGGTAAGCGCGCCGCTCTTCGACCGCCAACGCGACGCGCTCGCGGAAGAACGCCCCGTCGATCGCCCGTTCTTCCCACGCCCACACCCTGGCGACGATCTGCGAGCGCGGACTGTAGGCGGCAAGCGCCAGGAAATCGCCGAAAGCGGAGCGCACTTCCACCGTATCGCCCGCGCCGGGTTCGCCCTGTAATTTCGCCACGGCGCCCGAGAAAATCCACGGGTGGCGACGCTTGAG
>CAZQJF010000236.1:0-5512 GCA_964593735.1 uncultured Streptomycetaceae bacterium
CTCCGCGCATACGCGCTACGCTCAGGACGAACGGAGTTTTGCATCACGCTGCTAGTTCAGCAACGCTCATCGTCCAACCGGAGAGACTCATCATGGAACTGGGACTTAAAGGCAAGGTTGCCGCCGTCACCGGCGGCTCGGAAGGCATAGGACGCGCCACCGCGCTCAGGTTCGCGCAAGAGGGCGCCAATGTCGCGATTTGCGCCCGCGGGGCGGACAAGCTGGAGCAGGTGGCCGACCAGATACGCAAGACCGGCGCGGAGGTCCTCACCGTGCCCGCCGACATGAGTCAGCCGGCGGACGTCGAACGCTTCATCTCTTCGGTCGTCAAGCGCTTCGGTCGGCTCGACGTGCTCGTCAACAACGCGGGGGCTTCGGCGCGCGGCAAGTTCCTGGAGGTCGACGACGCGACCTGGAGCGCGGATATCGAGCTCAAGGTGTTCGGGGCCATCCGCTGCTCGCGGCTTGCCATCCCGCACATGAAAAAGCAGGGCGGCGGGCGCATCATCAACATCACGATCTCCAGCGCCAAGCAGCCCGGCGCGGAATCGATGCCGACCTCGGTATCGCGCGCCGCGGGGCTCGCCATCACCAAGGCGCTGTCCAAGGAGTTCGCGGCCGACAACATCCTCGTGAACACCGTGTGCATCGGCAAGATCAAGTCCGGCCAGCACGAGCGGCGCTTCAAGCGCGAGGGCCGGACCGCCGAGGAATACTACGCGCAGGCTTCCAGGGACATACCGCTCGGACGCGTCGGTGAAGCGGAAGAGGTCGCGAACGTCATTGCCTTTCTCGCATCCGATGCGGCGAGCTACGTCACCGGGACGAGCATCAATCTGGACGGCGGGATCTCCGGGACGCTATGAGAAGTGCGCTCCGGGCCGGCCTGCTGTCCCGTTCGTGTTGAGCCCTTCGACTCCATCCGTTCTTCCTGTAATCCCGTTCGTCCTGAGCGTAGCGCAGCGGAGTCGAAGGATGAACGGCCACAATCAACGGCTGGTTCACTCTTCGACTGCGGGCGGCCGTAGTTTATCCTGAGCGTATCTCCGTTCATACTTCGACTCCGGCAAGGCCTACGCTCAGCACGAACGGAGAGGAGTCGAAGGGCTCAGGGCGAACGGGGTTTGCATCACACTTTGCTAGAGCAAACGGTTCGAAAGGACGGGTATGGACTTTTCCCTTACCGACGAGCAGCAGGAATGGCAGGCCAGGGCGCGCAAGTTCGCCCTGGAGGAATTGCGCCCGATGTCGCTCGAGCGCGACCGCATTGCCGATCCGAAGGCGACGTTCGACTGGGACATCGTCAGGAAGGGATCGAAGCTCGGGTTCCGCACCGCCGTGGTGCCGAGGGAATGGGGCGGACCCGGCATCGACTTCGTCACGCAGGCGCTGGTCATGGCCGAGCTCGCGCGAGGCGACATGCCGATCGCCAAGACTTTCAGCCAGTGCTGGAAATGGAGCCACTTGATGCTCGCGCAATGCTCCGAAGAGCAGAAGAAGCGCTTCCTCGAGCCGTTCGTCGAGGACGATACCTTCCTGCTGGGCCAGGCCGGCACGGAGCCCAACACCGGTTCCGACCATCGCATGCCGCCCGAAGAGGACCCCCGGGCGGGCTGGCACCTGCGCGCGGAGCGCAAAGGCGACGAGTGGATACTGAATGGCGAGAAGTGTTTCATCGCCAACGGGTCCGTGGCGCGGCTGTTCTTCGTGAACACGCGCACCAATCCGAACGTGAGGCAGCAGGAGGGCGGCACGACGTTCCTCGTGCCCATAGACACGCCGGGCGTGCGCATCGGGAAAATCTTCAACAAGAGCGGCTGGCGGTTCTACCAGAACGCGGAGCTCATATTCGAGGACGCCCGCGTGCCCAACGCCAATCTCGTCGGCGAAGTGAACAAGGGGCATTACCTGCGCGCGGGCTCGGCGCGCCCGTTCGGCGACTTCGAGTTGGGCGCGCACGCCCTCGGGATATGCGATGCGGCCTGCGACATGGCGCGCGAGCACGTCGGCGTGCGCTGGCCCGATGGCAAGTACTTCGAGGACAACCAGGCGGTGCAGCTCAAGCTGTCGGAGATGGGCCACCTGACGGAAGCCCTGCGGTCTTTCGTGCTCCGCGTCGCTGCGGAGGGCAACAGGAAAAAGGGGGATTATGCGAACAACGCGATCTTCCTGCAGAACTTCGCCGCCGACGTGATCCAGCGCGTCACGGCGCTGAACCTCGATATCCACGGCGGCGAGGGCGTCGTCAACATGAACGCCGGCGCGGACAAGCTGGTGCGGGACGCGGTGATGTGGACGCACCTCGCGGGCGATTCGGTGCAGCGCATGAAAGCGGTGAGAAAACACTGAAACGCCCAACAAAATGAATACGGTTCCCTCATCCCAACCCTTCTCCCGAAGGGAGAAGGGCTTGCCTTCCCTCTCCCTTCGGGAGAGGGATCGAGGGTGAGGGAGAGTAGCGACGCACCGGGCCGGCCAGCACCGGTCCGTAACCAGGACCAGCAACGATGTACGATCACCAGCTAACCCGGGAACAGGTTGAATTTCGCGACACGATCCGCGACTTCGTCAGGAGCGAAGTCAAACCGGTCGTTCTTCATCCCGAGCGCCTGCAGGACTTCTCCCGGAAGCTGCCCCTGGAGTTGATCGACCAGGCGTCCCGGATGGGGCTGCGAGCGCTGTCGCT
The DNA here is from genome assembly GCA_964593735.1 of uncultured Streptomycetaceae bacterium. GTDB lineage: Bacteria > Pseudomonadota > Gammaproteobacteria > Burkholderiales > SG8-41 > SG8-41. The sequence continues at coordinate 2,687 of CAZQJF010000236.1, forward strand.
GTCCGAGGAATCGGGCGGCGCCGGAGCCGACAACGTCACCTCCTGCCTCGTCATGGAAGAGCTGGGGGCGGGCGACGTGGACCTCGCCATGCCGCTCGGGCAGACCTCGCTGCTGGCGCGTTTCCTGTTCGAAGGCGCGATGTCGGACGAGCAGCGCCAGCGGTTCCTGCCGCAGTACATGGACGACCATCGCTATCATCTCGCGTACGCCCCCGCGCAGCCGGACACCGAGCTCGCGTGGAAGTACCATCGCGACGCCGGGCGCGCCGCCGACTGTCGCGTGAAAGCCGTGCAGCAGGGAAATGGCGACTGGGTGGTGAGCGGCGAGACCGGATTCGTTGCCAATGCGCCGCTCGCGAAACTCATCTCGCTGCAGGCGAAGGACGCGGCGGGTGGCCTGGTGACGCTGCTGCTGCCGTGCGACACCCCGGGCCTGACCGTGCGCGACCTGGCGGGGGATGCGACGCCCACGGACATACCCACGGTGAAGTGGTACCACGGCGCCGGCGGCGAGCTGATCCTGGACGATTGCGCGGTTCCGAAGACCAACGTGATCAGCGCGGAACGCGCCGGCGCACTCTCCGCGGCGGTCGCGGCCGGCCATCCGCTCTTCCTCGCGATGAACCTCGGCATCGGCCGCGCGGCGCTCGAAGCGGGCGTCGAATACTCGAAGCTGCGCGTCCAGGGCGCGCGCCGCATCATCGAGCACCAGGCCATCGGGACGATCCTTGCCGATGCGGCGATCAAGATCGAGGTCGCGCGCGCGATTCTCTGGCACGCGGCATGGGCGCTCGATCACCCCGCCCAACGCACCGATCGGGGCGTCTTCGATCTGCCGCTCGATGCGATCGCAAAAGTGTTCACGTCCGAAGCGGTCTACCAGGCGACCGAGGAAGCGGCCGAATGTTTCGGCGGATCCGGGGTCATGCTCGACATGCCGTTGCCGAAATACATCCGCGACGCGCGGATATTCCTGCATTCGAGGGAGAGCAATACCGTCGCGAAGTTCCGCATCGCGGAAGCGCTGGCCGGCTTTGCCCGGCCAGACGTGAACGCCGCTGCGGGGATTGCCTGACAAAGGGCCCGCTGTCAGGCAGGCCCCTGTTTTTTGGTGCTGTAGAGTGGACTCGAACCACCGACCTACTGATTACGAATCAGTTGCTCTACCAACTGAGCTACTACAGCAAAGGATTTCGTCGGGCTGCGACGTGACGAAATCCTTATATGAAAGGTCCATGAATATAACAAACACCACGTAAGGGAGCCAACGACGATACATCCCGGCTGCGGAATGCTACTTCAAGAACCCGGCCTCGTTTCCCTTATTTGTCCTTCATTCTAAGGAATGCGAACCAAGGACTCGCATTCCTTAAGGACTCGCATTCCTTATGCGCACGATGATGTCCACGCCCGCGGTTACCATGCCTGCGGGCAACTGCGGTAACCCGGAAATCGCAATCGTGCCCGCCTCGATATCCGTCAACTCGCCGGTATCGACGTTGTAGAAGTGATAGTGCGGTGCGGTATTGGGGTCGTAGAACACCTTGTTCGGATCCACGATCACTTCCCGGATCAGTTTCTTGTCCAGGAAGAGATTGAGCGTGTTGTAGACCGTGGCCTTGGACGTCGCGGAATGGCGGTCATTCACGATCGCGAGCAGCCGGTCGGCCGAAAGATGCTCGCCGCGCGAAAAAAGCGCATACGCGATCTCGATCCGCTGGTGGGTCGGGTTGATGTCGTGCTCCCGCAGAACTTCAGCGAGGTTGTCCCTGGTGTAGTTGCGCGCAGCCATCATGCGGACCGATTCTAATGGATTGCTTAGACTCTGTCTAATTCACGGTAATTCAGTGGGTTGCGGAGTTTCCACCGTTTCGTCCGCGCACCGGGCCCGCGCGATCCCGGGCGGTCCGTGCGCTTTCTCACGGCCCGGCCCGACGCATCTACATCCGGATTCCTTTCGTTCCGCGATTACGCCCGCCCATCGGACATCACTGGATTGCCGCCCGGTGGTCCACCACAATGCACGCGTCCCAATGAGGAAATCCACGGAGCAGCAATGAATTCCCGGCCAGCCGGTTTCACACTGATCGAATTGATGATCACCCTGGCGTTGCTCGCCATATTGGCGACCATCGCCGCGCCTTCCGTGCGCGATAGCATCAGGAACGCGCGCATGACCTCGGCGGCCAACGACTTTCTGACCGATCTGTCGATTGCCCGCGCGGAAGCAGTGAAACGCGGGGTACCTACCGCCATCTGCACCAGCAGCAACGGCACCTCCTGCACCGGCACCACCTGGAATCAGGGCTGGATCATATTCACCGACAGCGAGAACGGGCCCGGGAATTACGGCTCGATGAATGGCACGGATACGGTGCTCAAGCAGGCGCCGGCAATCGAGGGCGCCAACGACGTCCCGCCCAATACCATCACGAGCAGCGCCAACATCTCGACCAACGCCGGCGCGCAGTGGATCGGATTCCGGCCGTCGGGTGTTTCCAAGGCCGGCGGCGACTTCGGCGGCGGACTCGAAATCACGTTCACCCTGTGCGATGCGCGCACGATCGCCCTCACGAATGCGGGAGCGGCGGCAAACCGCGGCCGGCAAGTCCGGGTGTCCGGCACGGGACGCGCCTATATCGCCCAATGGACCTGCCCATGATCACCACGAATCCGCAATCCCGTGCTTCGATACGCAAGGCGTCGTCCGGTTTTACCCTGCTGGAAGTGCTGATCGCCATCGTCGTGGTCGCGTTCGGCCTGCTGGGACTCGCCGGGCTGCAGGTTTTCGCCCTGAAGAACAATCAAAGCGCGAGCATGCGCATC
>CAZQJF010000237.1:0-5510 GCA_964593735.1 uncultured Streptomycetaceae bacterium
ACGGCTTTCGGCATCCCGGCGCCGGCCGCTGCGTGTCGGGGCGACGCCGTGGCAGGCGGCGCGGCCGACGACGGTGCAATTCTGGCGGTGGTCGGCGCGCACCTGTCCGGGCTGCCGCTCAACCATCAGTTGACCAGCCGCGGCGGGAGGCTGCTCGAGACCACGCGCACGGCTGCGCACTATCGGCTCTACGCGCTTCCGGGAATGGAGCCTGCGCGGCCGGGACTCGTGCGCGTCGCGAACGGATCGGGGGCGCAGATCGAGGTCGAACTGTGGGCGATGCCGGTGCCGGAATTCGGCTCGTTCGTCGGGCAGGTGCCGCCGCCGCTGGCGATCGGAACGATCACGCTCGCGGACGGCCGTGAGGTCAAGGGCTTCGTGTGCGAAGGCTACGCGGTCGCCCGCGCACGCGATGTGTCGGCTCACGGGGGCTGGCGCGCTTTTCTCGCCGGAGGCGGTGGCTGAGCGTTTTACCGCGCAGGGACGGCGCTTGTTTGCGGCGCCGGCGGCGGCTAGCATGTCATTGTCGGCGCCGGGTCGTGCCCGGCCACCGTAAGTGCGGCAGGGCACCAGGAATTTTCATCGGCTTAAGGAGAATCTCGAATGAAATCGCTCAAAGCCACGCAGGAGCAGATGGGCCGCAGGATGGCGCGGTTCAAGGAGCTCAAGTCCTACCAGTACCTGAACGAGGCCGCCAACGGGATTCCGGCGGAGGTGATGGCAAAGATCGCTGCGCACCGCGTCTATCCGCTGATGTGCCCGGAAACCTATACCGGCCGCAGTGCCCAGGCGCCGATCAAGGGCGCGCCCGGCATCGTCCTGTCGATCGCCGAGTGCCCGCCCGGCGACGGGCCGGCGTCGCATATCCACGAACAGACCATCGAGAATTTCTTCTGCCTGAGCGGGCGCTTCGAGGTCGCCTGGGGTGACCCGGGCGCGGAACAGAGCGTCGTCCTGGAGCCGCTCGATTTCATCTCGGTGCCGCCGGGCGTGCCGCGCAGGTTCACCAATGTGCACAAGACGGATACCGGGCGGCTGTTCGTCATCATCCAGGTCCAGACCCGGGAGCAAAGCGACTGCATCGCGTTCCAGCCGGAACTGCGCGAGGAAATCGAGCGCAAGCACGGCATGAAGACGGTCGATGCGCTCGACCGCATCGGTATACGCTTCGATGCCGGGATCGAGGCCTGACTCCGCGGCCTTGCAACAGGAGTCAGGATTCGGGGCCCAGAATTTAGCGCCCGATTTCGGGTTCTGCAGTCCCGCTCTCTTCACGCCGGCGCGACGATTTTCAGCTTCGGGAAATATTCGCGGTACCTTCGGGCATCCCGCGTCAGCAGCGTGAGGCCGGAGACGGCGGCGTGGGCGCCGATCAGTCGTCGCCGCGCAGCAGCGTCATCAACTCGGTAAGAATAGAAACGGTAAGAACCTTAATCTACTCCCATTCTCTGCGTGCGCCGCGCACTTCGGGGCGCGGATGAGAAGCGCGGCGGACCACTCGTGATTACGGTGGGGCTCCGACTTCGCCATTGAAGGCACGTCGTTTGTTACTTGGTATGCCGCAGCCGCGCTTCTGGCCGGAGGCTGATCACCACCACGCCGATCAGCACCAGCGCGGAGCCCATGAGCTGCAGCGGCGTCATGAGCTCCTCCAATCCCAGGTAACCGAACGCGATGGTCGTAACCGGGCCCAGCGCGCCGATGATCGCGACGGTGTTTGCGCCGACGCGCCGCAGCGCTTCCGAGGTCATGAACACAGGAATGGCAGTGCTGAGCACTGCCATTCCTATGGCGTACAGGTACACCGGAGCGGGCAGGGAGAGCGCCGAGACCGGGCGCAGCAACAGGAACTGGGCGATGCACGCCGCGCTCGCCGCGGTCATTGCGTAGGCGGTGAAGCGGACCGATCCCACGCGCGCGATGATCTCGCCTCCGGCCACTAGATAGATCGCGTAGCAGAGGGCGCTGGCGAAGGCCAGGGCGGCGCCCAGCCAGAGATCTTTCTGTCCGGTATCCATCGAGTGGGCGAACACCAGCGCGAGCCCGCCGTAAGTGAGCACGAGCGCCGCGACCTCCCGCAACTTCACGCGCTTGCCGAGGAAGGCTGCCGAGAGCAACACCACGATCGTCGGGTAGATGAACAGCAGCAGCCGGCCGAGGCCGGCGGAGATGTACTGCAGGGCCAGAAAGTCGAGAAAGCTCGCACCGTAGTAGGAGAGCACGCCCAGGCCACAGACGGCCGCCAGGTTGCGCCCGGACAGCGGCCGGTGCTCGCCGCTGCTGCGCACCCAGAGCGCCGCCCCGATGAAGAAGGGCAGCGAGAAGATCATCCGCAGCGCGAGCAGCGTGACGGGATCGACGACGTAAGCGTAGGCGAACTTGATGAAGATCGGGCGGATCGAGAAGCAGACCACGCCGCCGATCGCGAGCAGCAGTCCGGCGACGAAGTAGCTGCGCTTGACTTCGCGCCCGCGTGTTAAAATTTCCTCCATAAGTTTCCTCCATTCTAGCGCGCATTTGCAGCATTCCAGAGGTCCTCCATGGCCGGCCACAGCAAGTGGGCCAACACCCAGCACCGCAAGAACCGCCAGGATGCGAAGCGCGGCAAGATTTTCACGCGCTCGATCAAGGAAATCACCGTCGCGGCGCGTCTCGGGGGCGGCGATCCCGACACCAATCCGCGGCTGCGGCTGGCGCTGGACAAGGCGTATTCCAGCAACATGTCCAAGGACACCGTCGAACGCGCCATCAAGCGCGGCGCCGGCGGTCTCGAAGGCGCCAACTACGAGCAGGCGCGCTACGAAGGCTACGGCGTCAACGGCGCGGCGGTGATGGTGGATTGCCTGACCGACAACAAGACACGCACCGTCGCCGACGTGCGTCACGCATTCACGAAGTCCGGCGGCAACCTCGGCACCGACGGCTCCGTCGCGTTCCTGTTCAAGCATTGCGGACAGCTCATCTACGCGCCGGGCACCGATGAGGCGAAGCTGATGGAGGCTGCGATCGAGGCCGGAGCGGACGACGTGATCACCAACGACGACGGCAGTCTCGAAGTCATCACCGCGCCCAATGATTTCGTCAATGTAAGAACGGCGCTGGAGAAAGCAGGACTCAAGGCGGAGCTCGCCGAGGTGACGTTCAAGCCCACGGTCGAGAATGCAATGAAGGGCGACGAGGCGGCGCGCATGCAGAAGCTGCTCGACGCCCTGGAAGCGATCGACGACGTTCAGGACGTTCATACGACGGCAGTCCTGGAGCCGTCGTGATGTATCGAGAGGCGCCGGGCGAAAGGCGAGAGGCGGCCAGCCCAGTGAAACGAAAGCACCATGATCTGATAGCGTGGCAGCAAGCAATAGCTTTGGTGAAAGAGATTTATCGATTCACCACGCCATTTCCTGAGAGTGAAAAGTTTGGGCTTTCGAATCAAATGCGGCGGGCCGCCGTGTCGGTACCCGCGAACATTGCAGAGGCCGTCGGCCGCAATGGTGTCAAGGAAAGGGTACAGTTCCTGGCAATTGCTCGCGGTTCACTGACCGAACTCGAAACCCATTTGGTCATCGCGCATGAAATTGGATATGGAGGCGACACGACCAGCGTGCGAGCGTTGGTGGACCGGGTATTTGCCCTTATTAACGGTCTCATGAACGCCGAGCGCCGCAAAGGCGCTGCGAGATGACTTCCGCCTCTCGCCTCTCGTCTATCGTCTCTCCCAACGAGCGTGTGCGAATCCTGGGCATCGACCCCGGCCTGGTCGTCACCGGCTTCGGCATACTCGACAAGTCCGGCAGCCGGCTGATCTACGTGGCGAGCGGCTGCATCAGGACGCCGAAAGGCGAGCTGGCGCTGCGCTTGAAGTCCATACTCGAGGGGCTGAACGAGGTCATCGCCGCGCACGGGCCGGGGCAGGTGGCGATCGAGAAAGTCTTCGTCAACGCAAATCCGCAATCCACGCTGTCGCTCGGGCAGGCGCGCGGCACCGCGATCTGCGCGGCCGTGCAGCACGGTCTTCCGCTCGCGGAGTACACCGCTTTGCAGGTGAAGCAAGCCGTGGTGGGCAACGGCCACGCCCGCAAGGAACAGGTCCAGGAAATGGTGCGGCGCCTGCTCAAGCTCGCCGGCGATCCGAGTCCGGACGCGGCCGATGCGCTGGCGTGTGCGATCTGCCACGCGCACGGCGGGCAGGGGCTCGGCGGGCTCGCCACCGCCGGCTTCCGCATGAAGCGCGGCCGGCTGGTGTAGAGCAATTGAAGCCACAGATAAACACAGATGAACACAGATAGTGCGATTCCGCGAAAGCGCTGTTCCAAGACGTTTTATCCGTGTTTATCCGTGTGTATCTGTGGCTAATCTGTTCTTGAGCTAGGCCATGATCGGGCGCATCCACGGCAAGCTGCTCGAGAAGCATCCCCCGCAGATCCTCGTGGACGTCCAGGGCGTCGGCTACGAACTCTACGTGCCGATGAGCACGTTCTACCAGCTGCCCGCCACGGGCGTGGAAATTTCGCTCTACACTCACTTCGTCGTGCGCGAGGACGCGCACCAGCTTTACGGTTTTGCGACCGATGCCGAGCGGCACGCCTTTCGCCAGTTGCTGAAAATCTCCGGCGTCGGCGCGCGAACGGCGCTCTCCGTGCTCTCGGGACTGTCTGTGTCCGACCTGCGCGATTCGGTCGTGAGCCAGGACAGCGGCAGGCTCACCAAGGTGCCCGGCATCGGCAAGAAAACAGCGGAGCGCCTGCTGCTCGAGCTGCGCGACAAGCTCGACGCGGTACTCTCGGCGCCCACCGCGGCGAAAGGTGACGCACAAGTGGGCGACATCACCAATGCACTGCTGGCGTTGGGCTACAATGACAAGGAAGCGTCGTGGGCGCTCAAGCAATTGTCACCGGGGCTCGCCGTCGACGACGGCATACGCCAGGCGCTGAGGCTTCTGTCGAAGAGCTGATTCCGCACCCGCATTCGAGAAATTCAGGACGGCGCACCGGCAACAGAAGGGTAACGGGAGGAACGCGGACGGTGTATTCATGATCGAGACGGATCGAATCGTGGCCGGTGCGCCGTCCTCGCCTCAAGAGGAGGTGTTCGAACGGACGCTGCGCCCCAAGCTCCTCGAGGAGTACATAGGCCAGGAGAAGATCCGCGGCCAGTTCTCCGTATTCATCGAGGCCGCGCGCAAGCGCCGCGAGGCACTCGATCACGTGCTTTTGTTCGGACCGCCCGGGCTCGGCAAGACCACGCTCGCTCACATCATCGCGCACGAGATGGCGGTCAACCTGCGCCACACTTCCGGACCGGTCCTGGAGCGCCCGGGAGATCTCGCCGCGATACTCACCAATCTCGAGCCCAACGACGTGCTCTTCATCGACGAGATCCACCGCCTGTCGCCGGTGGTGGAGGAGATACTCTATCCCGCGCTCGAGGACTACCAGATAGACATCATGATCGGCGAGGGGCCCGCGGCGCGCTCGGTCAAGCTCGACCTGCCGCCGTTCACGCTCGTCGGCGCG
>CAZQJF010000238.1:0-5509 GCA_964593735.1 uncultured Streptomycetaceae bacterium
CATCCAGGCCGTCTTTTCATGCGTCTGCATGCGTTGGGTCAGCAGATCGGCAGTGGGCTCGTCGCTCGCTTTTTCCACCGCCGGGAAAATCGAGCGCGCGGTGCGCACTACGGCTTCCTGGCCCGCCACCAGTTCGGCGATCATCTTCGTCGCCCCGGGCACGCCTTTCGCATCCTTGATCGAGGACAGCGCGGCGTAGTCCGTGTACGAGCCGGGCGCAGGGTAGCCCAGGGCGCGGATGCGCTCCGCGATCTGGTCCACGGCGAGCGCAAGCTCGTTGTACTGCGTCTCGAACATGAGGTGCAGCGTCTGGAACATCGGACCGGTGACGTTCCAGTGAAAGTTGTGGGTCTTCAGGTACAGCGTGTAGGTGTCGGCCAGCAATCGTGACAACCCTTCCGCAATTGCCTTGCGATCCTGCGCCTTGATGCCGATGTCGATGGTGGCCATGTCGATCTCCTTTGAGCGGCGCGCGTTGCGCCGTGAGGAGGTATGCTACGGCCCCGGCCCTGATAGATCCAACTCATTAAAGTGTCATCAGTGATCGTAATATTCGATCAACCAGGCGCTGGCGCTTAGAGTGCATGACAAAATGAAGCTTGTAGTAGCTTCTTTCCCTCACCCTCAATCCCTCTCCCGGAGGGAGAGGGAAGGCAAGCCCTTCTCCCCCCGGGAGAAGGGTTGGGATGAGGGAAGAGCCGTCATTCTGTTAGGCGCTCTTAGGGTCTACTGGTCACTGGTCACCGTTACCGGCACCAGTCCGTCACCACCGGGGACGGCTGAACGGCCAGCGGCCGCGCCAGTACTGGATGGTAACGAAGCCCCCCAGCATGCCCCCCAGGTGCGCGAAATGCGCTACCCCCGCCTGCGTGCCCGTTACGCCGAGGTACAGCGTGATGAGGCCATAGACCGTCACGAAGAGCCACGCCGGCATGGGGATGGGCGGGATCAGCAGCACGATGATGCGTTTCGGGAAGTACAGCGCGAACGCGAGCAGCACGCCGAATACGCCGCCTGAAGCGCCGATCGTCGGATAGGGCGGTCCGCCGGAAAGCGTAGCAACCATCAGCTGCGCGAGCGCCGCAGTGAGCACGCAGCAGAGGTAGTAGACGAGATAGCGCCGCTGGCCGAATACCCGCTCGATGTCCGAGCCGAACATGTACAGCGCGAGCATGTTGAAGAAGAGGTGCAGCACGCTGCCGTGCAGAAAGCTGTACGTGACGAGCTGCCAGGGTGCGAAGCCGGGCCCGATCGGCCACAGCGCGAACAAGCTTATGAGCAGCCCTTCCGCCATCAACTCCAGCAGGAAGATGACGACGTTGGATATGATCAGGATCCGCGTCAGCGGCGGCAAAGAGGGCATGTCAACCGGCGCGGATTGCAGAGGAAAACTGTTTCAGGAAACCCGGTGCCGCTTTCACCGCGCATGACGCATGACCCATGACACATCAGGTTTCATGCCAGGACCGGTGGCAACTGGGGCGTGAGCCTGGCGCGTTCAGCAGTCGCCTTGCCGTTCAGCGCGAAGCCCAGCAGCCTGCCGGAGGTTTCGACGAACAGCGATTTCACGCTGTCGGGCTCCTGCGTGACCTGCCATTCGCCAGGGGCTCCGTTTGCGGGAGAGGCAACGATCGTGGGGCATGCGGGCGTCTTCACGAAGACCGGCATCGCGGGATAGGTGACCGCCGTGCGCTTGCCGGATAGCGTTGCTGCGAGCGCGCGCGAAGCGTGCGTGATCGGCATGATGAACGGCAGCACCAGTCCTTCGACTTCCGCGCAATCGCCAAGTGCGTAGATGTGGGGGGCGCTCGTTTCCAGGTAGCGATTGACCACTATGCCGCGGTTGATGCCCAGGCCCGTCGCCTGCGCCAGCTCCGTCTTCGGTTTCAATCCGATTGCCGACAATACGATGCCGGCCGTGATCGTCGCGCCGCTCGCCAGGGCGAGCTTGAGCCCATCGCCGTCGTCGTTCACCGCTTTGACGCTGGTTCCCAGATGCCAGTTCACCCCGCCCGCCTGCAGTTTTTCCTTGAGCAGCGCAGCACCTGCCGCGGGCAGCAGGCGCGGCAGCGGCTGGTCCGCGAGGTCGATCAGGTCCACCTTGTAGCCGGCCCCGCTCAAATCGTTGGCGAATTCGCAGCCTATCAGTCCGGCCCCGATGATCGCCACCGTCGTCCTGCCCGCCAGCGTGCCGCGGAAGCGCGCGTAGTCGTCGAGGCTGTTTATGCTCACGACCCGGTCGATGGCGTTGCCCTCCAGCGGCAGGCGCAGCTGTTCAGCCCCGATTGCGAGGACCAGCTTCGAATACTCCAGCGCCTCTTCGGCGATGCGCACGCGATTCAACTCGGGCTCGATCGCGGTCACGCGGGTGTGAGGGCGCACGATCGCCTTCAACTGTTCCGCCATCTGCACCGCAGTGCTCGTGGGCAGCATTTCCGGCGTCTTGCCGGCTGCAAACGCCTCGGAGAGCATGGGCTTGGAGTAGAACTCCCCGCCGTCCGCCGTGATGACGAGGAGTGGAGTTGCGGAGTCGAGGCGGCGCAGTCCCCTGGCCGTGCTGTAGCCCGCAAGCCCGCTGCCGATGATGATGATGGGCGCCATGACAGGCGAGCATGTTATCAAAAACCTCTTCAACTGGATCCCGGCCTGCGCCGGGATGACCATGCCCGGCGTGCGCGGGGCATGGTCACTTGTACTTGCGTGTTACGAGATCGGCGACGGTTGTTCCGCTATCGATGTCGTTCTTACGTTTGGTGTCGGCGCCGTCTATCCTGCGCGCGACTTCCAGCACGGCCGCTGCCTGGTCGCGCGGCACGAAGGCGACGCCCGCTTCGTCGGCGCACACCAGGTCTCCGGGGCTGACCTGCACGCCGCAGATCTGCACCGTGCCGTTTACTTCCACCGTCTGCATGCGCCATTTGCCCGTGATCGGAGTAAATCCCTTGCACCACACCGGCCAGCCCATGCCGCGGTACTGCTCGGGATCGCGTACCGTGGCGTCCACGATCGCTCCGATGAAACCCTGCCGTCTGGCTATGGTCGCCGACTGCCCGCCCATATTGGAGCAACCCATCACGCCTTCGATCACCAGCACGTCCCCGGGCTCCGCAAGATTGTGCGCCTCGGTCTCGTATTGCGTGTTGGTTTTCTCCTGCGCCGCCTTGTGGATCTGCGCCGTGCGCTGGATGTTGCGCACGGTCAAGGCGGGCCCGACGATGCGCTTGCCGCTGGTCACCGGCGGCAGGACGTAGGCGGGAATCACGCCGACGATGCCGAGCTCGTCCATCGCGTCCGATAGCGTGCCCGTGAGGTCCACGAGCTGCCGGTAGCTCTCGAGCATGTCCGCCGGCAGGCGCGGCAGCTCGAGCAGGCGGATCGCTTCGCGCGGCAGCTTGCCGAGGGGTGTCTTGGGCATGGAATGTTCCTCGCGTTCGAAGGGGATGACGGGCGGGTCAGGCGCAGCGGCTTGAGGTTTCAGATTCTATGGACGCTTGTCGCATCGCGTCAACGCGCGCGGCTGCGCGGTAATCCGCACGCTGATCGGGTTGCGTCACAGGCGGCCTTTACGTTATCGTCGCCGCGACCCACTTTTCCGGTAATTCAGCCATGAGCAGCGTCAAGCGCGGCATGCGCCGCAATCTCACCGCCTATGGCGACGAGGAGTTTTCCCTCTTTCTGCGCAAAGCCTTCATCAAGGCGATGGGCTATTCGGATGAGGCGCTGGACCGCCCGATCATCGGGATTACCAATACCTATAGCGGGTTCAATGCCTGTCACCGCACGGTACCCGAGTTGATCGAAGCGATAAAGCGCGGCGTCATGCTCGCGGGTGGCATGCCGGTCGATTTTCCGACGATTTCGCTGCACGAGTCGTTTGCCTATCCCACCAGCATGTACCTGCGCAACCTCATGTCCATGGACACGGAGGAGATGATACGCGGGCTGCCGGTGGATGCGGTGGTGCTGATCGGCGGCTGCGACAAGACGGTGCCCGCACTCCTGATGGGAGCCGCGAGCGCCAACGTGCCCTCCATCCTGATGGTGACCGGGCCCATGATCACCGGCGACTATCACGGCGAGCGGCTCGGCGCCTGCACCGATTGCCGGCGCTTCTGGGCGCGTTTTCGCGCCAGGGACATCGGGGAGCGGGAGATCAACGAGATCGAAGCCAAGCTGTGTCCCTCCGCCGGCACGTGCATGGTGATGGGGACCGCCAGCACCATGGCCTGTTGCGCCGAAGCGCTCGGTATGATGCTGCCGGGTGGCGCGTGCATCCCCGCGGTGATGGCCGATCGCATGAGAAACGCCGAAGCCACCGGCGCGCGCGCGGTCGCCATCGGGAAGGAACGCCTGACCCCCGACAAGATCATGACGCCGGCGGCAGTCGAGAATGCCTTGAGGATGCTGCTCGCCATCGGCGGTTCGACCAATGCGATCGTGCACCTCACGGCGATCGCCGGCCGCCTGGGCATGGGAGTCGACCTCGATGCGTTCGACCGCATGGGGCGCAAGACGCCGGTGCTGGTGGACTTGAAGCCGACGGGCCAGCACTACATGGAGGACCTCTACAAAGCCGGCGGAGCGACGACCATCCTGCGGGAACTCAAGCCGCTCCTCAATCTCGATGCGCTCACCGTGACCGGCAAGACGCTCGGCGAGAACATCGCGGCAGCGCCGCCTTCGTTCCCGCAGCAGGTCGTGCGCCCGTTCAGAAACCCGATCTTCAGGGAAGGCGGCATCGCTTTGCTGCGCGGCAATCTCGCGCCCGGGGGCGCCATCATCAAGCAGTCGGCGATGGATCCGAAGCTCATGCGGCACGAGGGCAGGGCGGTGGTGTTCGAATCGCTCGAAGACCTGGCGGACCGCGTAGACGACCCAAAGCTCGACGTGACGGCGCACGACGTGCTCGTGTTGAAGAGCGCGGGTCCCAAGGGCGCTCCGGGCATGCCGGAAGCGGGTTACATCCCGATTCCGAAAAAGCTGGCGCAGAAGGGCGTGAAGGACATGGTGAGGATCTCCGACGCGCGCATGAGCGGCACGGCGTTCGGTTCCATCGTGCTGCACGTCACGCCGGAGTCGGCGCTAGGCGGACCGCTCGCCCTGGTCAGGAACGGCGACCGCATCCGGCTCGACGTGCCGGCGCGCACGCTGGAATTGCTGGTCGGGGATGCCGAACTGAAAGCGCGCCGCAAGAGATGGAAGCCGCCGCCGCCGCGCCCCGAGGATGCACGCGGCTACCGCAAGCTGTTCCTGGAGTCCGTTACGCAGGCCGATCGCGGATGCGATTTCGATTTTCTATCCGAGCCGGCCACGACGAGCGTGCCACGAAAGGGCGGAACGCGGTCCGGCGCGGATGTCGGTGGAACCCGACGCGTGGAAACAGGGAAAAATCGCTCGATTCGCAAAAATCCGGAGAAAGCCCCGCCCGCCTGAACGGCTTGCCGGTCGCTCTGGTCTTGCGCGTGCGCGAGGCCGCGAATGCCGCTGCTTCGGCGATCAGCCCGGCTAG
>CAZQJF010000239.1:0-5507 GCA_964593735.1 uncultured Streptomycetaceae bacterium
GACCCTGCTCGCGCTGCGCTACACGGGCGCTCTTTGATAGAGTAGAACTCAGCCACGGAAACACACGGAAATCACGGAATAACTGCAACTGGGAATGGCAGACAGCATCATCTCAGGGATCAAGCTCGGGCCTGAATTAGCAGCGGTCTAAAAACATGCGATTCCCGAACCTGTCTCAAAAAATCAGTTGCGAGCTTGCCCCCCCACCTTAGTCCTCCCCCGCAAACGGGGGGGAGGAGAGTTTGGTGTCAGAGACGCAAGGCCTCCTTCCCCCCTTGCGGGGGAAGGCCGGGATGGGGGGACAAAATCCGAGCCCTGTGCCTTGTACCTTGTGCCTCGTGCCTTGGCTAGTGGCCTCCCGCGCCCGGCGTCCAGGCCGTCGGCGCGAGCGCCTGCTCCTCGCTGATGCAATCGAGCACGACCGGCTTGCCCATCGCGAAGGCGCGCGGCAGCAACTCTTTCAATTGCGCCGGCTTCTCCACGCGGAATGCGGCGCATCCGAAGGCCTCGGCCACCTTCGCCAGGTCCGCCGTCTTCGAGAAACGCCACATTTCCCCTGACTTGGAGTCGCGCTTCTCCTTATAGGCGGCGTTGACCAGCGGGATTTCCTGGTTGAGCGAGCTGTTGTTGTTGATCACGACCACGAGATTGATACCGTGACGCGCTGCGGTCTCCAGTTCGGTCATGTGGTAGTACAGTCCGCCGTCGCCGGTAAACAGCACCACCGGTTTGTCCGGGAGTGCGCACTTGACGCCCATTGCGCCGGGCAGCCCCCACCCCAGCGACCCTTCGCAGCGTATGTAGCGCTGGCCGGGCTTGGTGATATCGATCATCTGGCCGGTCCACATCCCGGCGTGCCCCGTGTCGGTGACCAGCACGCCGTCGGCCGGCAGCGCGTCGGTGATCTCCTTGCAAATGCGCTCCGGCCGCATCGGGACGGCGTCCGACTGGCGCATCTTTTCGGCGTTCGCCCGCCACTCCGACACGAGTTGCTGCACGCGGCCGGTCCACGTTTTCGCCGCCTCCGGCGCCTTGCGCTGCGCCGCCGCCACCATCGCAGCCAGCGTGGCTTTCGCGTCCCCATGCAGCGAGACCTTGTTGGGATAGTTACGGCCCAATTGCTCGGGATCGATGTCCAGCTGGATCACCGGCGTGCCGGCCGCCGGTATCTTCCAGTTCGTCGTAAGCTGCCCGCCGGCGTGGCAGCCGACAAAAAAGACCAGATCCGCTTCCGACAAGGCCTTGTTGGCGCAGGCGCGCGAGTAGGTGCCGGCAACGCCCACGGACAGCGGCTGTATATCGGAAATGGCGCCTTTCGCGGTAAGCGAAGTTGCAACCGGTATCTGGAGCTTCTCCGCGAGCTCGATCAGCTCCGGCTGCGCCTGCGAGGACACCACGCCGCCGCCGGCGACGATGATCGGTTTTTGCGCCTTCGCGAGCAGATCCACCGCCGCGCGCACGCGCGAAGCATCGGCCACGGGCCGGAACGGGGGAACAACGCCAAACTCGGGCTCGATCATCGGCTGCAGGTCCGCTTCCATCTCGATACCCTGCCCGTGCGAACCCTTGAGCCGCATGTGGACGGGCCCCGGTGCGCCCGAGGTCGCCGCACGGAACATCTGCCGCAGCAGGTCGGGCAGTCGCGATATATCGTCCAGAGTGAGGTTGAGCTTGGTCACCGAGTCGAACTGGCTGATATCCTCGACTTCCTGATAGGCGTGGCGATAGCGCCAGCCGGTCTGCGGGCCGCCCGTCATGGTGATGAGAGGCGTATGCGCCATGAAAGGGTCGCGCAGGCCGGCCGCGAGATTCGACGCGCCGATCTGCTGGGCCAGGCATACCCCCGGCGCTCCTTTCGCCCGCGCATAGCCGTCGGCCATGTACGCGGCGGCCTTCTCGCCGTGGGTCAGGATCTTCTGTATGCCCAGGCTGTCCATTTCGGCCAGCGCATCCATCAGGATGGTGGGCACGAAGAACACGTGCGTTATCCCGTAACCCTTGAATACTTCCGCGACCAGCCGCGAACCCGTCATTTTCGGCATTGCTGTTTCTCCTGTTTCAAGAGTCAAAAACGAGTATCAGCCACAGATACACACAGATACACACAGATAAAGCCAGACTCTTCGATCAGAACGCGGGCGCTTTCGGAAAAATTAGAACAATCTTCTGTTGTCATCTCTTGTACTTCGGATGTGTAGAGATCCATCCTGCCGTATCTGTGTTCATCTATGTTCATCTGTGTTTATGTGTTTATCTGTGGCTCAATTTCGCTTCAATCCGCTTTCACGCCGGAATCCCGGATCACCTTGCCCCACTTCGCGATGTCGGCCCTGACAAGTGCCGCCAACTGCGCGGGCGTGCTGCCTTCGACTTCGAGGCCGAGGGTGAACATCCGCCCTTTCACCTCGGGCAATGCCAGCACCTTTACCAGCTCGCCATGGATCCGCGTGATGATAGCCGTGGGCGTGGCTGCGGGGACGTGTACCGCATTCCACGAGATGAATTCGTACCCGGCGACGCCTGATTCGGAAATCGTGGGGAGATCCGGCGCCGACGCGGAGCGCTTACCGGCGGATACCGCGAGCGCCCTCAGCTTGCCGGCTTTTGCGTACGGCAGCGCCGATTGCATGACGGCGAACATCATATGGACCTGCCCGCTCAGGAGATCGATCACGCCCGGCGCAACGCCTTTGTATGGGACGTGAGCGATATTGACCTTCGCCATGTCCTTGAACATCTCCCCTGCGAGATGCGAGGTGGTGCCGGTCCCGCCCGAGGCGTAGTTGAGCTGCCCGGGCCGCGCGCGGGCGAGCTTCAGCAATTCCGCGACCGACTTCACCGGGAGGGAAGGATGCGCCACCAGCAGGAACGGGATGGTGGCGAGCAGGCTGACCGGGGCGAAATCGCGCTCCAGGTCGTAAGGCAGCTTGGGATAGAGCCCCACCAGGGTGGTATAGGCGCCCGTGGTGAGCAGCCACGTATACCCGTCCGGGGGTGCCTTGGCCACCGTCTCCGCCGCAATGATGCCGCCTGCGCCGGGGCGCTGGTCCACGACAACCTGCTGTCGCCAGGTCTCCGACAACTTCTGGCCCACCAGGCGCGCCAGTACGTCAGGGGCCGGTCCGATCACGAAGCGGATCGGCTTCACCGGCCAATCGGCGGCCTGCGCAACTGGACACGTCGCCAGCAACAACAATGTGGTCACGACAAGCCGCGCATGGGTGCCGCCGATTAACGCCACAGGCGAAATCGTCGAATTCATCTGCAAAGCGGGCGCGAAGGTCACGCCACAGCGTCGTGCGACGAAAACGCGACTACGCAAGGCTCGCCCGAGCGGTTGCTCCATGCGTGGCTGGTGCCCCGCTGCACGACGGTGTCTCCGGCAGCCAGGCGCACTTCCTGCGTGTCGAGCACCAGCGTGATCTCCCCTTCGAGCCGTCGTCGCGCCGGCCGGAAATCACCGCCGGGCACTCCTGAAACACCCAGACATCGGTCATTGCCGTGCCCTTCTTGAAGGCGTTGGCGTTGACGTTGGGCGCCGCGCTGTCGTACAGCACGCAGGACCTGCCTTGCTCGTCGTTGCCGGTCACCACCCGCCGGATCGGTTTGATACCTTCCGTCATGTCAAAGACCTTTCATTAGCCACAGATACACACAGATAAACACGGATAAAACAGACTAAGAAAATAGACGCCCTGGATCTCTTGACTGTCACCACTCACCGTTTCGTTCTTGGTGTATCTGTGTTCATCTGTGTTTATCTGTGGCTCCATTGATCTTTAGGCGCCGGACTTCTGATACGAGTGGAAATCCCGCCCGGTCGACGTCCACGGATGCGGCGCGATCGCGTACATGTCGGTCACCACGTCCACCACGACCGGCCGCTCCATCGCAATCGCCCGCTTCAGCGCATCCTTGAGATCGCCCGGCTTCTCGACGCGGATCCCCGCGCAGCCGAACGATTCCGCCACCTTGGCGAAATTCACCTCGGGGAAGCGCCACATCTCCTCGGCCCGGCCGCGCTGCTTGCCGCCGTAAGCGATGTCGTTCAACTTGATTTCCTGGTTGAGCGCGCTGTTGTTGTTGACGACGATCACGGCATTGATGTTGTGGCGCCGGGCGGTCTCGAGTTCGCCGATGTGGTAGTAGAACCCGCCATCGCCGGTGAAGCACACGACCGGCCGGTCCGGCGCCGCGCATTTCGCGCCCAACGCCGCGGGGAATCCCCAACCCAGCGAGCCCGCGGTGCGCAGGTAGCTCTGGTCCGGGTGCCGGAACTCGATGAACCGCGCGGTCCAGATGCCCGCGTGTCCCGTGTCCGATACGACCACGCCGTCCGGCGGCAGCACGTCCGAGATTTCCTTGCAGATGCGCTCCGGGCGCATGGGGGCGACGTCGGCGCTGCGCATCTCGGCGTTCTCCGCCCGCCAGCTGGCGACGTGTTTCTGCGCTGTCCTGACCCACTCCGCCATCGCCTCCGCGGGTCTGCGGGCCGCGGCATCGATCATGCGCCGCAGTGTCGTCCTGGCGTCGCCGAGTATGGAAACGGCGTTCGGGTAGTTCCTGCCCAGTTCGGCCGGATCGATGTCGAGCTGGATCACCCTGGTTCCCGGAGGCGGAAACATCCAGTTGTTCGTGACCTGGCCGCCGGCGTGGCTGCCGATGAAGAACGCGAGGTCGGCTTCCGCCAGCACCCGGTTCGCGCAATCGCGGGAATACGCGCCCGGCACGCCGACGTTCAGCGGGTGCGCATCGGGGAGCACGGCCTTGGCATTGAGCGATGTGGCAACCGGAATGGCAAGCCTCTCCGCGAGCTCCACCAACTCCTGTGTCGCCCCTGACCGCATCACGCCGCCGCCCGCGATGATCACCGGCCGCTTCGCCTCGCCCAGCGCCATGAGCGCGTCGCGAACGCGCTGCATCTCCGGCTCGGGGCGGAATGCCGGGACGCGGCGATAGGCGGTCTCGACCAGCGGATCGAGCTCGGCCTCCTGCTCCGTCACCTGGCCCAGGTGGCCCTGGATGCGCAGGTGCACGGGACCCGGCGCGCCCGACGTCGCCATGCGGAAGGCCTGACGCAGCAGGTCGGGCAGGCGCGAGACCTGATCGACCTGCGCGTTGAACTTGGTGACCGCATCGAACTGGGCAACGTCATCGACTTCCTGGTAAGCGTGCTTGTAGCGCGACTGCGGCGTGGGGCCACCGGTGATCGCAACAATGGGCGCGCCGGCCATGTGGCCGTCGCGCAACCCCGCCGCCAGGTTGGAAGCGCCTATCATCTGCGCCATGCACACCCCCGGCTTTCCGCTCAAGCGCGCATACCCGTCCGCCATGTACGCGGCGGCTTTCTCGCCGTGCACCATGACGCGGCGGATCGGCATGTCCTCCATCTCCGCGAAGGACTTCAGCATGAACGCGGGAACGAAGAAAATGTGCGTGACCTCGTAGCCTCGCATCATCTCGGCGAACAGCCGCGCTCCGGACATCCTGGGCATGCAATCCGTCCT
>CAZQJF010000240.1:0-5504 GCA_964593735.1 uncultured Streptomycetaceae bacterium
ACAGGGATGGAGACCAGGCCCTCCGCTTCGTCGATGTTTTTGGCACCGCCGAGGCCGGTAAAGCGGATGGACAGGTCCGTGTAGTCGACCAGGGAGCGGGCAAGCGCATCGAGATCGACTTCAATGGCGACAACGTGGCGGACGCCTTCATCGTAGTGCGGAATGTCGAGTCGTTGAGTCAGGCCGACTTCTTCCTATAAACCTAGATTATCTTCTTCCGGATGTAGGTGACGGCGATCTCCGCCACGACCACCACCGCGAGGATCGCGATCAGCACCATCGCCACGCGCTCCCACTGGAACAGGTTCATCGCCGTATCGAGCACCATGCCGATGCCGCCCGCACCGACCAGCCCCAGCACGATGGACTCGCGCACGTTGATGTCCCAGCGGAACAGTACCAGCGCCCAGAACGCAGGCTCGACCTGCGGCCAGTAGCCGTAAACGACGAGGCTCGGCCAGGGCGCGCCCGCGGCGCGCAGCGCCTCGATCGCACCCGGGCTCGTAACCTCCAGCGCCTCCGAGAACAGCCGCCCCAGGAAGCCGATCGAGTGGAAAGCGACCGCCAGTGTACCCGCGAGCGCCCCCGGCCCGAACACCGCGACGAAGAACAGCGCGAACACCAGCGTGTTGATCGACCGCGCCGAGATCAGCGTCAGGCGCGCGCACCAGTTGAGCCAGGTGAACGGTGTAACGTTGCGCGCGGCGAGAAAGCCGAGCGGCAGCGCCATCGCCACCCCCAGCACCGTACCGACGGTCGCGATGTGTATCGAATCCACCAGCGCGGAATGAATCTCCTCCGGGTAGTAACGGATGTCCGGCGGCCACATGCGCCGGAACAGGTCGGCGACCTGCTCTGGAGCGTCAGCCACGAACTCCGGGATCACTTCGACGGTGCGGGCAGAGACGACGATCGCGGCGACGATCGTGAAATACACCGTGAAGCGCGCGAACCGCTCCGCCGGCGTGAAACGCCGCCACTCGCGCGCCGCGACGGCTGCGGGCGTCATGCGGTCCGGGACCCGGGCCCTTCCCAGGCCCGGAAAACGCGCTTCACCGCGTTGGTGAGTGCCTCGCCCACGATGATCATCGCGATGATCGAGAGGATGATCGCGCACACGAAGTCGTAGTCGAAGCGCTGGAATGCCGCAAACAGCGTTCCGCCGATGCCGCCCGCGCCGACGATGCCCACCAGGGTGGAATTGCGCAGATTGGCGTCGAGCTCGTACGAGGCAAATCCGATGAAGCGCGCGAACACCTGCGGCAGCACCCCGTAGGCGATCACGCTCATGAACGGCGCGCCGGTCGCCCGTATCGCCTCCACCTGCTTCAGCGAGATCTCCTCGATCGCCTCGGTGAAGAGCTTGCCGAGAAAACCAAGCGACGCGATCGTCAGCGCGAGGATGCCGGCGAGCGCGCCAAAGCCGACCGCTTTCACGAACAGGATCGCCACGATTACGGGATGAAACGAGCGGCACACGACCATCAGCATGCGGGCAGGCCACGTGACCCATCCGGGCATGAGGTTGCGCGCCGCGAGCAGGCTCACGGGCAGCGAAACGACCAGTCCGAGCGCGGAGGCGAGGATCGCCATCTCGAGGCTTTCCTTGAGGCCCTTCAGTAGCAGCTCCCAGCGCTGGAAGTCCGGCGGGAAGAGCTTCGCGAGAAACTTCTGGCCGAACTCGAGGCCGGCGAGAAAACGCGCCGGCGTGAGCTCGAGTTGGGAGAGCGCGTAGAGAAAATAGGCCGCAAAGACGATCCACGCCAGCCGGACCGGCCAGTTGACGGTCCTGACCGCGCTCACTCCAGCCAATTCTCCCCCCCGTAGATGTGCAGCAGGTCCTGGTCGGTCAGCTCGTCGGGCACGCCGTCGAACACCACGCTGCCCCCCGAGAGACCCACCATCCGGCTCGCGAAACGTCGTGCAAGATCAACATTGTGGATGTTGACGATGGCGGGTATGCCACGTGCCCGCACGAGGTCGCGCATCAGCGTCATGACCTCGACCGAGGTCTTGGGATCGAGCGAGGAGGTCGGCTCATCGGCGAGCAGCAACTTTGGCCGCTGCATCAGCGCGCGCGCGATGCCGACGCGCTGCCGCTGCCCGCCCGAGAGCGCGTCCGCGCGCTGTTGGGCGAAACCCGCCAGCCCCACGGTGTCGAGCAGGCCAAACGCCTCCTCGATATCCGCCGGGGGAAAGCGCCGCAACCAGGCGGTGAACGGCGACACGTAGCCGAGCCGCCCGGAGAGGGTGTTCTCGATCACGGACAAACGCTCGACCAGGTTGTATTCCTGAAACACCATTCCGATCAGGCGCCGGGCCGCGCGCAGCTCACTGCGCGAGAGGCCGGCGAGATCGCGCCCGTCGAAGATGATCTCGCCCGAGGTGGGTTCGACCAGCCGGTTAATGCAGCGTATCAATGTGGACTTGCCGGTGCCGGAGGGACCGATGATCGCGGTGATGCCGTTTGGCGAGATCTCGAGGTTGATGTTGCGCAAGATGGGCTTGCCGCGGACGTACTCCTTGCCGAGATTGCGGATGACCAGCGCTGCTGCGCCGGGCGGCGAAACAGAATCGGCGCCGGATTGCGGCGCCGCGCGAGTGAATGCTTCGTTCAACGATTCACCGATGGCGATGCATCATGCCCCGGTCACTTCTTCGCAGCCTTCTTCGCCGCCGCCTCGGCTTCTTTCTTCGCGAGATTGTCGAAAGCCGCCTTGTTGAACCGCTCCCCGCTGCCGTCGGCCACTTTGCGCACGATCGCCCAATCCTTTTCGTAGGTAATCGGGAAAAAACGGTCCGCCCCGTCGAACGCTTTCTGCATCTCCGCCGGGAAGCGGTAGTCGTAGAAACATTTCAGCATCGTGTCGCGCAGCTTGGGCTCCAGATCGTGCGCGTAGGCAAACGACGACGTCGGGAAGGTCTGGCTCTTCCAGATGACCCGGAAGTCTGCTTCCTTTACCTGGCCGCGCGCCGCCATGCGCTTGAATACGTCGGAGGCCACCGGCGCCGCGTCGTAGTCTCCGGAGTTCACGCCCATCACCGAATTGTCGTGCTTGCCGGAGTACACCACCTTGTAGTCCTGGTCAGGCATCAGTCCGAGCGCCGGGAACAGCGCGCGCGGCGCGAGGTTGCCGGAATTGGAGGAGGGCTGGACGTGCGCCACCTTCTTGCCCTTCAACTCCGTGATCTTCTGGTATGGACTTTCCTTCCTGACGATCAGCCAGAGCTCGTAACCCTGCCACTCCTTTGCGCCGCCTTTCACCGCAAACGGGACCGCGCCCGCGAGATTGACGGCGAAGTTGGTCGGACCGGTCGAAAAGCCGCCGACATGCAGCCGCCCGGAGCGCATCGCTTCGATCTCCGCCGCGTTCGACTGGACCTGGTAGAACACGACGCGCTTGGCGGTACATTTGGAGAGGTAATCCGTGAATGGCTTGAAGATGTTCTCGTACACCGCCGGGTCCTCAACCGGCGTGTAGGTAAACACCAGCGTGGACGGGTTCTTCCAGCGCTTCTGGTCCCGGGGCGTGTCCGCGACAAGGTCCTTGTTCTCGTCGCAGTACATCGTGTCGAGCTGGCCGCGGTTCTTGCAATCGTCGGCCTGCGCAAACGCCGCGAGGCTCGCGAAGCCGAGCGTGAACGCGGCGAGCGAGCGCGCCGCGAGGGAAAATACGGTCTTCATTCCATTTCCTCCTGAGTTGCGAATAGATTATGCGAGGCGGGGCGGTGATGGCCGGATTATAGGGTCGAAATCACCGGCGATGACGCCCAGCTTGCGACGCACTCGCCGCCTCGCATTAACGCACTCTTTTTGAAGGGAAATTCTCGTCGATCTGGTCCTGGAAGAAGCTGCCCGCGGAAGGCGAGTTGATGAACCGCCGGTGCACCTCGGGCGAGACGCCCGAGTACTGCACTATCGAGCCGCTGGTGAATTCGATTTCGAGCAACTGCTTGCCGGCATCGTAGCCGACCGAGCGGATGGTGGACGCGTTTACGCGCTTGCGCTCCATTCGATAGTCGCTATTCAACGAGCCCCGGGTCGCGCAAGCGAAATGACAAACTTGTTCCCGGTTCTTACCTTAGAGCGCCTATCAAAATGAAAGATAGACGCCCTGATGTAGGGGAGCATGAGGGGAGTATCCCCTCATTTTGTCAGGTAGGACGCCCGCCGGCAGGTACCCGAGAACCCGCGATGTCCGGCTTGCGGGCGTCCTTAGGGCTTGCTGATCATCGGAAACGGCCACGCACCCGGCACGGCGACCGGCTGCGGCGTCACCGGTGCAGCCGGAGTCGCGGGCCTCTGCGGAGCCGCGCTCGCGCGCGCCCGGCCGGTGCTGGCGCGTTTTGGCGCCGCCTTTTTCTTCGTGGCACGCCGGGACGGGCGGCCGCGGCTTGCCTTGCGTTTTTTCCCCGCGGCCGCCTTGCTCTTGCCGGGTCTCTTCTTCGCTTTCGCCATGCGAGCCTCCTGTCGGTTTATCGCCGGTGCCGCGCAGGTATCCGGATCAGTGCAAGGCCGCGTGCGCCTTGCCGGCGAGATCGCGGTAGAGCACTTCCGGATCGAGGTTGATGCCGCCTGCCCAGGTGATGGTATTCGATACGGGGTCGAAGGCGACGCGCGAGAATATGTCCTCGTCGGACAGCGGGGTGTAGGACTTCGTCGTCACCAGATCGCCCAGGTAGACGCGCCCCTCGAGGCCGTCGTCGAATCGCAGCCAGAGGGTGTAGTTGCGCTCCGCGCGGCACTCCATGATGGTGTGTATGCTGTTGATCCTGCGGCTGCGGTAACGTCGGTTCACCAAGCTCATTCCCAAGGGACCCCCTCTCCTGTCGTGGTTGGATTACAGGCCGCGTTTGTCTCCGCCGCATTCCTGCGCGGTGGTTCCGGATCAGTCCCAGTTCAGCGCACCTCCCGTCTGATACTCGGTCACGCGCGTCTCGAAGAAATTCTTCTCCTTCTTCAGGTCTATCATTTCGGCCATCCAGGGAAACGGATTCGTCGCGCCCTCGAACGGCTGCTCCACGCCGATCTGCTGGCAGCGCCGGTTGGCGATGAAGCGCAGATATTCCTTGAACATGGCCGCGTTCAGACCCAGCACCCCGCGCGGCATCGTGTCTTCGGCATAGCGGTATTCGAGCTCCACCGCCTTCAACATCAGCGATTTCACCTGGTCCCGGAACTCGGGGGTCCACAGGTACGGGTTTTCCATCTTGATCTGGTTGATGAGATCGATGCCGAAATTGCAGTGCATCGATTCGTCGCGCAGAATGTACTGGTACTGCTCGGCCGCGCCCGTCATCTTGTTCTGGCGGCCGAGGGCGAGGATCTGCGTGAAGCCGACGTAGAAAAAGAGCCCTTCCATGATGCAGGCGAACACGATCAGGCTCTTCAGCAGCTTCTGGTCGCTGTCGGGGGTGCCGGTCTTGAATTGCGGATCGGTCAGCGTGTCGATGAAGGGGATCAGGAACTCGTCCTTGTCGCGGATGCTCCCGATCTCATGATA
>CAZQJF010000241.1:0-5494 GCA_964593735.1 uncultured Streptomycetaceae bacterium
GAGAGGGATTGAGGGTGAGGGAAAGAAGCTGCGCACTACAAGCTCATTTTATTATTATGTACTGCAAGGACTCCAAGGAGATACAACGATGCGATTCATGATGCTGATGATCCCGAAGGGCTACGAAAAGGCGGCGCCGGGCGCCATGCCGGACGCGAAGGCCGTTGCCGCGATGATGAAGTACAACGAAGAGCTGCAGAAGGCCGGCGTGCTGCTCTCGCTCGAAGGCCTGCACCCGCCCTCCATGGGCGCGCGCATCTCGTTCTCCGGAGGAAGGCCCAGCGTGACCGATGGGCCCCACATCGAAACGAAGGAAGTGCTCGGCGGCTACTGGATGATCCAGGTGAAGTCCAGGCAAGAGGCGGTGGAATGGGCGTCGCGCTGTCCCGCCACGGACAACGAAGTGATAGAGGTTCGACAGGTGCAGGAGATGTCCGACTTCCCTGCGGACGTCCAGAAAGTCGCGGCCAGGTTTCCCGAGATGCAGTCGCATTCCGAGAAGCGCAAAGGGTAGCGCGTACCGCACCGGGGAAATTCCTGCCGGCCAGTTCAAGAGCAAACATTAGATCAGTCGGACTTGGTCCCCATCAGCCTGCGATACTGAGCCATGTGCCGGATGGCTTCCCTGGGCTTCTTGAGGCCTTCGTATAACAGCGCCAGGTTGTAGTGGCAATCCGCCAGGCGCGGATCGCCGCGCAGCGCCTCCTCGTAGGCCTGCATCGCTTCGGTCTTGCGGTCCATGTCCTCGAGCAGCACGCCGAGGTTGTAGAGCAGCGCGGAATCGCTGCCGCAAGCCTTGATCGCGTCGCGGTAGACGCGCTCGGCCCGCGCATGGCGCTCGGCTTCGTGCAGGAGGAGTCCGAGGTTGATGTAAGCATCGATGAGCGTCGGGTCGGCGGCTACGGCTCGCTCGTAAGCGTCCAGCGCGGCCTCGCGATCCGCCTGCTCCAGGGCGACGCCTCTGTCGAACCAGTCCCGGCCGCTGGATAGAGGGGTACGGGGGGTGAGGGCCCCTCCCACTGAGGAACGGGTGGTGTGGGCCCCTTCCACCTGAAGCGCGTGGGGCCCTCCCACACCCCCCGTGCCCCCCGAGTCACGAGAACTGGGAGCCGGACGTTCGATCACGCTCAGGGAGCCGTCGGCGGGATCACCCTCGAACGCGAGCAGGTACTGCCCGGATTCCGCCTGCCAGCGGCTGGCGCCTTCCCTCACGACGACGCGGTCGGACACGGCGCAGATGCTGAGCCCGGACAGCGGCATGGCAGCGGGAAGCTGGCGGCGCAGCTCTTTCATCGAGCGGGTGATCCGCCGTTGCGGCACCTTGGCGGCGGCAAGGGCCTGGGCGGTGCGCAGGACGATCAGATCCTGGAAGGAAAACAACCAGATCCTGCGCGGTCCGCGCGCGGGCGATACGAACCCGGCTTCGATCAGCGCGCGGATCGTGCTGCGCGGGAGGCGCAGCAGCTTCTCGACCTCGCGCACACCGTATTGATGCATGGTGGGCGGACCGGCTCCCGCGTTATGCCCGGTTATGCCTTGAACCGCGCTACTTCTTGACGACCTTTTTCGCAGCGGGCTCGGCCTGCTGGGCCCGCCGGGGCGGCTTGCGCGCTTCAGCCTGCTTCTCGCGCGGCTTGGCCGGCGCAGCCGCTTTCTTCTCGAGGCTGGCGCGCAGCGCCTCCATCAGGTCGATGACCTGCGCGCCGCCCTTGGGCGCTTCTGCCATCGTGATCTCCTGGCCTTCGACCTTCTGCTGCACCGCCGCCTCGATGCGCGCCCGCACTTGGTCGGTGTACGCGCCGGGATCGAATTTGTCGGAAGCCTGCTGCTCGATCAGCTGCTGCGCGAGCTTGAGCTCGGCGGGCTTGACCTCGGTCTTCGGGATATCTATCTCCCTGATCGGCCTTACCTCGGCGGCATAGAGCAGCTGCTGCATCATGAGCCCGTCCCCGTCTCCGTCGTCGACCGGACGGATCATCACGATGTATTGCTTGCCGCGGGCGGCCCAGCGGCCAAGCGCGCAGCGGTTGGACTCCCGCAGCGCCCTTGCCAGCAGCGAGTACGGCTTGGCGCCGCCCTTGTCGGGCGCGAGGTAGTAAGCCTTGTCGAAGAAGACCGGGTCGATCGCGTCGATCGGCACGAATTCGGTGATGTCGGCGCTGCCGGTGCCCGCCTCGTCCAGCGCCTTCAACTCCTCGGGCGTAAACATCACGTACTGGTCCTTGGCGAATTCATAGCCCTTCACCATGTCTTCGCGCGCGACCGGCACTTCCTCTTTCACGCAGAAGTACTGCTGCTTGAGCCGCGAGCCGCAGCCCTTGTGCAGGAGATTGAACGAGATCGCGCGGCTCGACTCGGTGGCGGAATAAAGCTTCACCGGTATGGACACGAGTCCGAACGAAATGGACAACGACGCTATCGATCGTGCAGCCATGTTCCTGCCTCCCGTTGGGATTTGGAGTATACCGCTATTGACAGACCACGTTCAGTATCGACTATAACCCATTGTAATATAAATATCTTACAGCTTATCGATAGAGGCAACGCTGCGCCGTCACAACGATAGAGTATCGGCGAGCCCCTAGGAGGGTGTCGGACTTTGTCCCGACACACTCCTTTAGCAGCGTGTCGGAACTTCAAGTCCGACAGGCTGCTAGGTTTCAGGCTGCGCGCGGGCGAGCGCGCGCTCGAGGCTCTGCTTGCGGCCCAGGGCGTCGCGCCAGCGATCGCCGCTTTCCGCCAGGCGCTGCGCGACGTTCGTGATCCTGAAGTCGAGCGGGTGCGCGCCCGCGAGCTCTTCCCACGTCAGCGGCATCGACACCGGGGCGCCGGGAGCGCCTCTCGGCGAATAGGCGACGTTCAGCGTCTTCCCGCGGACATTCATGTTGTAATCCATGAAAATCTTTCCCTTCCTTCGGGGCACGCTCCATTCCAGGGTAATGTCCTTGGGGTGCAGGCGCAGCAGGTGCCGTCCGACCATTTCGCTCACCTGCCGCGCGGCGTCGAAATCGATCGTGCGGCGGATCGGCACGAAGACGTGCAGGCCGGTCTTGCCCGAAGTCTTGACGATGGCTTCGAGCGACATGCCGGCGAGCAGCTCGCGCAGCCGGAACGCCACCTCCTTGCCCTTCTCGAAGGCGACCGTGTTGAGCTCCGGCTCCTCGCCCGGCGCCTCCTTGCCGGAATAGATGTACGGGTCGATGTCGAACAGCACGTAGTCGGGATAGTTGAGCACCGAATTTTCCAGGGCGGCGAGCGAGGCTGCGTAGTCCGTGCTCTTGCTCGCGGCGTCCGGGCCGGGCTTCGCCCGCGAATGCCAGACGTGGAATTCGAGCGTCCCGGACTGCGCGAGCCATAGCAGCGTCGGGAAGTTGTTGCACAGCAGGTAGTCGTGGCTTTCGTCTTTGTGCCCCGAGAAGACGGTGATAGTCTCCACGAATGGAGGCCGCTCCTGCTCCCAATGTTTCTGGAAAAAGCGCTGCCCGTGGATCCCGTTCGGCATGCGGATCATGGTGAGCGGACGGTCCGCGAGATGCGGCAGGATAAAGGGCGACACCTGCGCGAAATAGCGCAGCAGGTCGCGCTTGGTCAGCGCCGGCTGCTTGAGCGCCGCATCGGCCGGCCAGTAGACGCGATCGAGGTGCGTGAGGCGGATGGTATGCGGGCCCACCGTGATCGAGAATTCGCTTTTCCTGTTTTCGAGCTGCGCGACGACCTCGTCGATTTCACCGCCGGCGCCCGGGGCCTCGCGCGGAGCGCGTGGGGAGGAAGCCGCGCTTTCGGTGCGCCGCACGGACTTCGGATCGATGTCGTCGCGCAACCTAAGGAAGACCGGCGCGCGCAGATGATCGTCCTGGGTCCAGTCCTGAAATCGAACTTCGGCGACAATTTCCGGTTCGACCCAGGTCGTCGGGTTGGGCAGGTCGGGCTGCTCGGCGAAAGGGCACGTGCTCCTTTGCAGCGGCTCCAGCCGCGCTTTAACCGCCGCGAGCTTGCGCTCGTCGAGGCCGGAGCCGACATGCGAGGCGAAGCGGAGCTTGCCCCTCTTTTTTACCGTATCCCAATAGCCGACGAGGAGTGCGCCCAGCGGCTCGCGCGAGCCCTTGCCCCGCGTGTAGCCGCCGACGACGAAGTCAGCGCTGCGCGTGGGCTTGATCTTCAGCCACGACGCGGAGCGCCGGCCGGATTCGTACCGGCTGTCCTTGCGCTTGCCGATCGTGCCCTCGAAGCCGCTGGCGAGCGCCGCTTTGTGCAAGGCAATCCCGTCTTCCGACGCATGAACAAGCTGCACCAGCGGCGAAGGCAGCAGGCATTGGGCGAGATAGCGCCGCCGGTCACGGTACGGCGCGCTGCGCAGGTCAAGGCCGGCGAAGTGCAACAGATCGAAGCAATAGTAGATGACCGGCGTGTTCTGGTCCGCCGCGGCAAGCTCGCGCTCCGTCTTCAGCTGCACGCGATTCTGGAGCGCCGCGAAAGACGGCCTGCCGCCGGCGTCCAATGCCACGATCTCGCCGTCCAGGATCATGCTCCGTACGGCCTGCTTGCGGAGATCCGCGGTGAGACCGGGAAAGGCGCCGGCCAGTTCGAGCCCGCGCCGCGAACGAAGCTTCACGCCCTCCTCGCCGACGAACGCCAGCACCCGGTAGCCGTCGAGCTTCGGCTCCCACATCCAATCGGGCTTGTTGAAGGGGGCGTCGCCGATTTCGGCGTGCATCGGCTCGAGCCTGGCGGGCATCGCTGCGAGTTCGCCACCCGGCACGAGCTGCGAGGCGGGAATGCGGTGCGCGGGCACGGTCTTCAGGTCGGCGACCGTGACTCCGGAAAGGATCGAGCGGTTGTGCGCGGTGACATCGCCGGACGTCACGAACCGGTCCTTGTGCTTGATCAGCAGCCAGCTCTTCCTGTCCTTCGTGCGCACCAGCGCAAAGGAGCCTTTCAGCTTTTCGCCTCGCAGCAGGAAGCCGACCTTGCCTTTTTCCAGGCCTTCGCGGACCTGCCGCTGCGCTTCCCCGCGGTCGTGAAACCACTCGCCGCCTTCATCCGGAGAATAGACGCCGCAATCCCATACGATCACTTCGCCCGCGCCGTATTGCCCCGGCGGAATGACGCCCTCGAACGACGCGTACTCGTAAGGATGATCCTCTGTCTGCATGGCGAGGCGTTTTTCGCCAGGGTCGAGGGACGGTCCTCTGGGAACGGCCCACGATTTCAGGACGCCGTCGCACTCGAGCCGGAAGTCATAGTGCAGCCGCCGGGCCGAATGCTGCTGGACGGCAAAGAGCAGCGGACCGGCGCGCGGTTCGAGGATCGCGGGCGCCGGTTCGGGCGTGACGTCGAACGTCCGCTTTGCGGAATACTCGCTGAGCGACGCGGGCTTGCCGGCGCCGCGCCGGTTCGCGCGCTTGCCTTTCGAGGTGGATACGGGCGCCATGCGAAAATTCCAAAAATACTAAAACCGGTCTCAAAAACGGAACACCAACAGGATTAACAGGAT
>CAZQJF010000242.1:0-4277 GCA_964593735.1 uncultured Streptomycetaceae bacterium
CTGCGGCGGAAGGCCTCGTCGTATTCGAACGTGATCCTGCCGTCGTCCTCCTCGGCAACAGCACCGACGAACTGGTTCCAGATCCAGACCTGTGCGAGAACCAACACGCGAGTGTCCCGAGTCGCTAGTTCGTCGATTGAACCGCAATCCCCGCGATCACCTGTGCATCACAAGAGTGCCGAAATTGGCGCCAGACGCGAAGCAAACCGCAGCCAGGTTGGGAACCTGGCGAGGATTTGCGACAAAGTATGGCGTCAATTGTCGGCATCTCTTGTTCGGCGAACTAGCGACTCGGGACACTACCATCGGCAGACTTACGGGCGCGCTGGCGCGGTTTTCCCTGGCGCTTCATCAGTTGAATGGGCGAAACCGATGGCGCAGGGAGGAAGGCATCCAGGTCGCCCAACCGCCCGAGCGCGCGCAGGAGCTTCACCAGGGTAGAGATCTGGAAATCCTTGCCCAGCTCGGCGTCGCGTATCGTGGTTCGATTGACGCCCGCGCGCACGGCAAGCTCTCCCTGAGAGAGGTTCATCTGCAGCCGGTAGGCCCGCAGGCGCGCGCCGACTTCGTGCAGAATTTCATTGTCCGTTTTGGAGGCTATAGCCATCGTTAACTGCCTGAGAGACAGATATTGATGATTATAGACCTCATAAAACTTTTATTCAATTAGATGGTTATACCCATCTTAATATCCGGTCTTTCTCCTATAGTGATGGCTATAGACATCATTGCTTTAGAAACAATCAGGGACTACGCCACGGCGCAAGTCGGGGCAGCCCTCATCAGCGTGCGGTACTGTTGGTGGCATTATAATAATGCCACGACCCAGTTTCGTGGCATATATAAGATGTCAACCAATCCGCTCCCATTGGGCGTGCGGCCCCTTGCCGAGGCAGCGCACCTTGCCGTCTTCGCGCAGGTCTTCGAGGGCCCGGACCAGTGTCCGATGGCTGATCCCCTTGCACGCGCGCGCCAGCTCGCCGATCGTAAACTGCGGAAGGAGATGTGCGATGGCATTGCGCACCAGTTCGCGTTTTGCGCCCTTCGCCGACGCGATGGTTCCCACCCGGGATTCGAACTCCTTGTACGCCGCGATCAGCGTGCCGAGGAAATACTCCAACCACGGCCGGAGGTCGTGGCGATCCTCATGCCATCCCTGCGAGCTTCGGTGCAATGTCTCGTAGTACGTTTCCTTGCTCTCCTCGACGATGCGCTCCAGGCTGATGTAGCGCCCGACCGTGTAACCGGCCTGATAGAGGAGCAGGAGCGTGAGCAATCTACCCAGGCGCCCGTTTCCATCGGTGAACGGGTGGATGCACTCGAAGTCGAGGACGAACGCCGCCGCGAGGACGAGTGGCTCGGCCTTCTGTGCCGAAAGCTCCCGATTGAACAGCTCGACCAGCCGATTCATGAACTTCGGCGTAGCCAGCGCGGAAACGGGGCGAAACCGCACTGCCTGGCCGCCGTCAGCACGTGCCTCCAGGATCAAGTTGTCCCGGCGCTTCCATGCACCAGCCTTCTCTCCGGTGTACCTGTACATCATCCGGTGCCAGGCGCGGATGAGCGTCGTTGAAATCCCGTGGCGCAAGGGCTCGGCATGGATCACAGCCAGAACGTCACGATATCCTGTTACCTCCTGCTCCGACCGATCCCTCGGCTTGGCACGCTTCAACACCAACGGGTCTATCCGTCCCGCCGCGACCGTCACGCCTTCGATGCGATTGGACGACTCGACGCTCTGCACCATCGCGACGCGCCGAAGCGTCTCCAAGACTTCCGGAGATTGCTGCGTATAAAGGGCTTCCCGCCCACGAAACTCACCCAAGGCCCGCACGGTCCCCAGCAGGCCGTGCGAGATGGGCATCTCATAGAGGTAGCCGTGCTCGAACGATTTCATTTGCCAAACCGCTTCATCTCAATCGAGGTGGCGCAACTTAACCCTGTCCTCCGGGCTGGGTTGTCATCATAATAGTGCCACGAAACCGTTGTGTGGCATATACTAGGGGGTGTCAGCCAGCCCGCTTCTCCCTGAAAGGACGGGGAAGAATGGCTCAACGGGAAGGGCTTTATCCGGAAGGGCCGGCCGTTGTGCTGACGGCGCACGCCGGCCGGAACAATGGCGAAAGGGCGTTAACGGGAAAGGCAGCCGCCGACGCGGTTACCGGTAGTGATCCCGATCCGGGCGGTCCTCCTGCCGCCGCGGCGAACGCAACGGAATGGCCGGAGACTTTCCTGGACTGTGTTGGAAGAAGGAATGGTGGCCAGGGACGGAATTGAACCGCCGACACATAGATTTTCAGTCTACTGCTCTACCAACTGAGCTACCTGGCCACTTTGCTGCAACAACAATAAACCTTCCCGCCTGACACAGAGATTTTAGCTTCGGCGGGCCACGCTCGGGCCACTATAGTGTTCAATGGCCTGCCAAAAACTGGAATCCTGTTTCCGGCTGGCCGTGTAATGGCCAGCCTTTATTTTGCCGGCGCCGCCGGCAAAATAGGGCGCTATTAAAGCCTCAAACCCGACTTGCGTCAAGAAAGGTCTCCCTCGAGTAGTTGTACCTTTTGACATTTGAATGAAACAACTACCTCACGCTCGCGACGGGAACTTGCGTCAAGCGTGCCGGGCAACTCGCGCGCACCCCGATGGTCTTACCGATGCGCTCAGCACGCTCCGGTGTCTCCCAGGGAGATATGGCCGTTGTGGCTGGCGTAAAGGAGATCGCCATGTCGAAGATCGTAGCGGGCCGGTTTAATGACCTTGCCGGGGCGGAGGCCGTGTTGAGAGCGCTCCCCGGAGCAGGATTTCAGCGTTCGGAGTTTGAATCGTTCTTCGTTACGCCCCCCGGCCAGCACGCCATCTACCCGGTTGGAGGAGACTCTCATAGTGACGAAGGCGCTAAAGAGGCGGGCAACGGCGCCATGCGCGGCGCGCTCGTCGGCGGCGCGATCGGACTGGTTGCAGGGATGGCCGCCTACATGGCCTTCGACCAGATGATCACCATCCTGGCGGGCATCGGTCTGGGCGCTTATGTCGGATCGCTGCTGGGCGCGCTGTCGAAGACGCGCGCCGGCAATCGGCGCACGGCAACGATGGAGCACCCGGTCGAGCGACCGGGGGGCCCCATGGTCGCAATACGCGTGGACCGGCCGGGCGCCGAACCGCTGGCGATCGAAACGCTCCAGCGTTATGGTGCGCACGACATCGAGCGTACCGAGGGTCAATGGGAAAATGGCGACTGGAAGGACTTCGACCCCCGTCTGCCTTCACCTCCCGATCGTGGCGTCCCCACTAAATCCGTCGTGAGCGAAGTAACGGCCGAAAAGCACCAGCGCTAGGATTGTGTCGAACTTGGCTGCGACACAATCCTGAGGCGAAACGAGCACCTCCGCCCGCAACGCCTCACTTCGCCGGAGCGGAATGCGCCTCCGCGCTCTGGGGACGCGCGGGTGTCGGGCCTACACCGCGCGGCAACTCGGAAGTGGTCTTGGGCATGTTCTGATCGGACGTCTTTGCTCCCGTTGCGCGGCCGCCGTGCTCCTTGCGGTAGCGCAAGGCGACGCGATCCTGCGCGCGTTCCAGCAGGACTTTCTCTTTCTCGAGCTGTTCCTTTTCCTTGGCTTTCTTCGCCGCGACGGACGCCTGTTCCTCCGGCGTGGGCGGAGGCAGCTTGCCGATCGCCGCACCGCTCGCGATCATCGCGCCCGCCAGCGCGTAATAAATGTATTTGCGCATCGTAGTCTCCTGGCTCCTGGCAGTTGGTCGGACGTGAAATGGCTCCCGTGCGGATAACGCGGGCACGGGCGGCTCGCGCTGCAAGTCATGCAACGGCAAGTCCACGCGCAACGGCGCCGCTGCGAGTACGACTCGCGGCGCTTCCGGTAAGTTCTCGGGGTCCACGTACAACTACAAGAACTTCAAGGAGATAACTACACATCAGCGCCGAAACTCGCGCGCGTCAGGGTGGGTCAAACGGGAGCAACGGGCGAAAATCGCCGGCATTCGCCGACGCGAAACGCACGGCGTGCGTCTCCGCCCACGACTTTGAGAGGAAACCTGATGAAGCGCAATCTGCTGATGAAGCGGCTCTATCCGAACGGAATGCCGAGCACTCAGGAAGGCAAGATGGGCTATATCCTTGCGTGGCTGCTGGGCGTACCGATACCGGTGCTGTTCCTGATCTTCCTGCTCCGCGGCTGCGATTGAAATCCGCTGCCGGCGATAGCGCGCTTCCGCCAGTCGAACCGCACAAAAAACCCCGCCGTAGCGGGGTTCTC
>CAZQJF010000242.1:4377-5482 GCA_964593735.1 uncultured Streptomycetaceae bacterium
TCCGCTCCAGCGGTTACATGTCCATACCGCCCATGCCGCCCATGCCGCCGCCATGTCCATGTCCGCCGCCCGCCGGTTCTTCCTTCGGCAGTTCGGCAACCATGGCGTCGGTGGTGAGGATCAGGCCTGCGACCGAAGCCGCATTCTGCAGCGCGGCGCGCGCGACCTTGGTCGGATCGAGCACGCCCATCTCCACGAGATCGCCGTACTGGCCGCTCTGCGCGTTGTAGCCGTAGTTGCCCTTGCCTTCGACCACCTTGTTGACGACCACCGAAGCTTCGTCGCCCGCATTGGTCGCGATCCAGCGCATCGGCTCTTCCAGGGCGCGCATGACGATCTTGATGCCCGCATCCTGGTCGTGGTTGTCGCCTTTCACCTTGGCATTCGCACGGGCACGCAAGTATGCGACACCACCGCCCGGCACGATGCCTTCTTCCACTGCCGCGCGCGTTGCATGCAATGCGTCTTCCACACGCGCCTTCTTCTCCTTCATTTCCATCTCGGTCGCAGCGCCGACTTTCACCACCGCCACACCGCCGGCGAGCTTGGCAACCCGCTCCTGCAGCTTTTCGCGATCGTAGTCGCTGGTCGCTTCGTCGATCTGGGTGCGGATGTTCTTGACCCGCCCTTCGATGCCCTTCTTGTCGCCGGCCCCATCGATGATGGTCGTCTCTTCCTTGCCGACCTCGATACGCTTCGCCTGCCCGAGATCCTTCAGGGTGGACTTCTCGAGCTGCATGCCGGTTTCCTCGGAAATCACGACGCCGCCGGTCAGGATGGCGAGATCTTCCAGCATGGCCTTGCGGCGGTCGCCGAATCCCGGCGCCTTCACCGCGACGGTCTTCAGGATGCCGCGGATGTTGTTCACCACCAGCGTCGCCAGCGCTTCGCCTTCCACTTCCTCGGCCACGATCAGCAACGGGCGGCCGGCCTTGGCCACGTTTTCGAGCACGGGCAGCAGCTCACGGATGCCGGAGATCTTCTTGTCGTAGAGCAGGACGTAGGGGTTTTCCAGAACCGCCATCTGCTTTTCGGCGCTGTTGATGAAGTAGGGCGAGAGATAACCGCGGTCGAACTGCATGCCCTCGACCACCTCCAGCTCGTT
>CAZQJF010000243.1:0-5458 GCA_964593735.1 uncultured Streptomycetaceae bacterium
GGCGCCCGTGTGCGTGCTCGCGAACGCGCACGACGCGGCGCGCCTCGCAGCGCTGGGCGGTCCGGCACTCAAGCGCGTGCGCGGGCAGGTCACCTGTCTGCCGGCCGGGAGCTGCGGGACATTGAGCGCGGTGGTTGCCGGAGCGGGCTATCTGGTGCCTGCGCCGGATGCGGTGATCGCGGGCGCCTCGTACGATCTCGATGACGCCGATCCCGCGCCGCGCGCTGCCGGTCACGCGGGCAACCTCGCGCGCCTCGCGCAATTGCTGAGCGAGCCGCCCCGCTTCGATACCTCGGCTCTTTCGGGCAGCGTCGCTTTTCGGTGCGTCGCGGCGGACCGCCTGCCGCTGATCGGCGCCCTTCCCGACGTCATGGCCGCCCGCTCCCGGCGCGCGGAGCTGTCCGGAGCGCAGCTGCGCGACGTGCCGCGGTTGCCAGGGCTGTACGGCGCCCTCGCCTATGCCTCGCGCGGCCTCACCTGGGCCGCGCTGGGCGGCGAGCTCCTTGCGAGTCTCATCGAAGGCGAGCCGCTGCCGCTCGAAGGAAACCTTGCCGACGCGATCGATCCGGCTCGCTTCGTCATGCATCTCGCGCGCCGCGGGAAGTTATGAACGAGGGGTGCGGGCTCCTTCCACTTGAAACGTGTGGGGCCTTCCCGCACCCCCCGTGCCCCCGATTGGCCACGGAAACACACGGAAATTACTTCGAGCGCCCTGATTTGACGAAGCGTGGCTGACGCCAACTACCGAGAACGACCCGGCGTCAGCTGCGCCCGCCCCCGGAACCATATCTTGATTCCGTGTTTTCCGTGGCCAGGCACTTGTTCTTGTTCTTGCCTTTGGTAAGGAACATCTGCGCGCTCCGTTGCGCAGAGGTTCCTCAGTCGAGGCGGATCTTCGCCGCCTCGATCACCTTCGCGTACTTCGGCACCTCGCGCCGGAGCAGCTCCGCCAGCTCCTCGGGACTGCTGGCGACCGGATCCAGCGCCTCGTTCGGATAGAACGCTTTCACCGCCGGCGTGTCGAGCGCCTTCTTGATCTCCGCGTTCAGCCGGTCCACGATGGCTTTCGGCGTGCCCTTCGGGAAGAACATCGCGTACCAGTTGTCGGACTCGAAACCCGGATAGAACGTGTTCATCGTCGGCAGGTCCGGCAGCGCGGAGGACCGCTTCGGCGTGGTGACGGCGAGCGGCCTGGCCTTTCCGGTCCTCAGGTGCGGCATGATCGAAGGCGCGGTCGCGAAAAGGTAATCGGCTTCTCCGGAGATCAACGCCAGGACCGACGGCCCGCCGCCGCGGTAGGTGAGCACGGTGGACTTGATGCCGGCCGCCTGGTTGAACATCTCCGCGGTAAGGTGCGCGGTCGTCCCTGCCGCGTTGCCAGCCGCGTTCATGCCGCCCGGGGTGCGTTTTGCCAGGGCGACAAGCTCCTTCACGGACTTCGCCGGAACGCTGGGGTGCAGGGACAGCACCAGCGGCGTCGAGGAAATCCAGCTCACGGGTTCGAGATCCTTGTGCAGGTCGAACTTGATGCGCTTGGCGTAGAGCGTGACCACCACCGAGATGATGCCGGAGGAAAAGAGAATGGTATTGCCATCCGGCGGGGAATCCACGACGAGTTGGGTCCCGATCAACCCCGAAGCGCCCGAGCGATTGTCCACGATGAAATTCTGTCCCATGCTCTTCTGGAACGCGACCGACAGCAGGCGCGCCTGGATGTCCGTCCCGCCGCCCGGCGGATACGGTACCACGATGCGCACGGACCGGTCCGGCCACTGCTGGGCGTGGGCATGCATGGCGCTTGCTAGCGAAACGGCGGCGGCCGCCGCCGCAACTGCGCAGGCTTTCAGTCTCATGTCGAATCTCCTCGTCGCGTGACTACTTGCAGGTCTGCATGCCGTGGCAAGCTTCCTGTTTCTTGCCCTTCGATAAGAAATAGCTGTGCGCCGCAGGGCAGCTATTCCTCACTCGAGCCGGATCTTCGCCACCCCGATCACCTTGGCATATTTCGGGATCTCGCGCTTGAGCAGCGCCGCCAGCTCCTCGGGGCTGCTGGCAACAGGATCCAGGGCCTCCCGCGGATAGAATGCCTTTACCTCCGGCGTGTTGAGCGCCTTCTTGATCTCCGAATTCATCTTGTCCACGACGGCTTTCGGCGTGCCTTTCGGGTAGAACATCGCGTACCAGTTGTCGGACTCGAAACCCGGATAGAACGTGTTCATCGTCGGCAGGTCCGGCAGCGCCGAGGATCGCTTCGGCGTCGTGACCGCGATCCCCCGTGCCTTGCCGCTCTTGATGTGCGGCATGATCGAAGGCGCCGTCGTGAAGCCGTAATCGGCTTCGCCCGAGATCAACGAGATCACCGCTGGTCCGCCGCCGCGAAAGGTGAGTACGGTCGACTTGAGACCGGCGACCTGGTTGAGCATTTCGCCGCTGAGATGGGCGGTGCTCCCCGCGGTGTTGCCGGTCGCGTTCATGCCGCCGGGCTGTCGCTTCGCCAGCGCCACCAGCTCCTTCACCGTTCTAGCCGGAACGCTCGGGTGCGTGACCAGCACCAGCGGCGTGGAGGAAATCCAGCTGATCGGCGTCAAGTCCTCGTGAATGTTGAACTTGATCCGCTTGGCATGGAGGGTCACGACCACCGAGATGCTGCCGGAGGTGAACAGTATGGTGTTGCCGTCGGGCGGGGAATCGATGGCGAGCTGGGTTGCGATCAAGCCGCTCGCGCCGGTCCGGTTATCGATGAGGAAGTTCTGTCCCATGCTCTTCTGGAACGCGACCGACAACAGGCGGGCCTGGATGTCCGTCCCGCCGCCCGGCGGGAACGGCACCAGGATACGCACGGGCTTGTCGGGCCACTCCTGGGCGGCGGACGGCATCGGGTTGGTAAGCCACACCGCGGCGACTGCCGCCACTGCGAACGCTGCTTTTTTCATCCGGATCTCCTCGTTATGAAGGGACGTTCTTGTAGCTCCCTCTGCCGCCATGCTAACACTTTGCCGCATAGTGGACCTACGAGCGCGGACGGCCAAGGGGCAACGCAGGGGCTTCGCGTGATTCCGCGGTAGATCTTTGCTCTTGGCCTGGTAAGGAACTTCTGCGCGCCAGATTTTGCGCAGAAGTTTCTCGTCAGTCCCCGAAACCGTCCTGCACGAGAACATCGATGAGGCCGGGCCCGCCGCGTGCCATCGCCTCCTTGATCGCGGGCGCGACGTCGGCGGCATCGGTCACGCGCCGCGCCGGAACGCCCATCGATTGCGCGAGCCCGACCCATTCGATCGCAGGATCCCGCAGGTCCATGCCGACGTGCTTCTCGGCGCCGCGCATGGAGACGAGGCGCTCCTTGAGTATGCGGTAGCTGCGATTGTTGCAGATCACGAAAGTGATCGGCAGCTTGTAATGCGCCGCGGTCCACAGGGCCTGCACGCTGTACATCGCGCTGCCGTCGCCGATGATCGCGCACACCGGCCGGTTCGGCAGCGCGACGGAGACGCCGTTCGCCGCCGCGATGCCCCAGCCTATGCCTCCACTCGCCATGCCGAAATGCGCATGGGCGTGGCGCAGCGCGCGCAGGCTGTGCAGCGGCGCGGTCGAGGTGATGCCCTCATCGACGACTACCGCGTCCTCGGGCAGCGCGCCGGCGATCCGCAGCATGAGCACGCGCGGATCGATGGGCCTAGCGCCGGCGGCGTTCTCGGCTTCCTTCGCAAGCTTTGCGCGCCTGGCGCTCCAGTTGGCCGGCGCGAGCGCGGAGACCCTGCGCGCGGCTTCCGCGGCGCGCTCTGCGCTCCGCACCCGCCGCACCGCCGGCACCAGCGCCCTCAGCGTCTCCTTGACGTTGGTGTTGAGCGCCATCTCGGCCGGGTAGTTCTTGCCGAGCTCCCAGTCGCGCTCGGCGATCTGCAGCACCGCGATGCCCTTCGGCAGCGGGTCGACCGGGCTGTACACCGACATGCGCAGGACGTCGCCGCCGAGGAACAACGCCGCATCGTACGGCTCCAGGACCTTGCGCACGTCGGGCTGGGTGCGCGAAAGGCCCCCCATGAAACACGGATGCTCGGAATGGAATTGCGCCGAATGCGGCATGGTCTGCTGGTAGACCGGCGCGCCGAGCAGCTCGGCCAGCTCGCCGGCAAGCCCGAGGGCGTCGTACACCTGCAGCTCGTGCCCCGCGACGATCACGGGATTGCGCGCATCCAGCAAGCGCCCGGCAAGGATCTC
Organism: uncultured Streptomycetaceae bacterium; assembly: GCA_964593735.1. Lineage (GTDB taxonomy): Bacteria > Pseudomonadota > Gammaproteobacteria > Burkholderiales > SG8-41 > SG8-41. The sequence goes on from CAZQJF010000243.1 coordinate 4,219, forward strand.
GACGACCTCGTCGGCCGGTCGCGTGCGCGTGTCGACCCGCGTCGCATGACCCAGGTCGAGGTCGGCCTCGCCATCGAGCACGTCGCCCGGCAGGCTGATGAACACGGGGCCCGCCGGCGGCGCGGTCGCCACTTTCGCCGCGCGGCGCACGATGCGCGGCAGGTCTTCGACGCGCGTGACCTCGATCGCCCACTTGACCATCGGCTGCGCGATCGGCACCAGCGGATCGTAGAGCAGCGGCTCGGTCAACCCGTGGCCCTGCTCCTGCTGGCCGGCGGTAATGACGACAGGCGAGCCGGCGAATTTCGCGCTGTAGAGCGCGCCCATCGAATTGCCGAGGCCCGGCGCAACGTGCACGTTGCAGGCGCCGATCCTGCCCGAGGCACGCGCGTAGCCGTCGGCCATCGCCACCACGACCGACTCCTGGAGGCCCAGGACGTATTTGATCTCGTTCTGCTGCCCGAGCGCCTCCATGATCGCAAGCTCGGTGGTGCCCGGATTGCCGAACAGATACTCGACGCCTTCGGTGGCGAGCAGGCGCAGGAACGCGCTACGGCCGTTGATCTTGCTCATAGGGGCTCATAGGGGAATGTGTGTGTGGATGGGATGTGAGACCCGTGACCCGTGACTCGTGACTCGTGACCCGTGACGCGTGACTGGGGACCGACAAGAGTCACCGCCGGTGCTTCAGATATTCAACGTTCACGCAATTGACGAGCTTGCCGTCGCGCAGATAGTGATACGCCGTTTCTATCGCCTTGCGGCGCAAGTCCACCAGCGAATCCGGGCTGTAGAAAGCCGCGTGCGGGTTGAGCAGCATGCGTCCCCGGATCCACGGTTCGTTCGCGTACCATGCCGCAACCAGCGGATCGTCGAGCTTCAACGGCTCGTCGGGCAGCACGTCGAGCCCGACGGACGAAAGCTTTCCGCTCTTCAGTCCGGCGAGCAGCGCGGCGGTGTCGCAGATCGGGCCGCGTGCCGTGTTGATCAGGCAAGCGCCGGGTTTAATTGCGGCGACCGCCGCAGCGTCGATCATTCCCTCCGTCTCATCGGTGAGGGGCGTGTGTATGGTCACGACGTCGGAGCGTCCGAGCAGTTCGGCGAGGGTGCGCGTCCGCGTGAATCCGAACGCCAGCTCGGCGCCGTTCGGGAGAGCGGGATCGTAGAAAGCGACGTCCATCCCGAACGCCCGCGCGCGCAGTGCGGCCGCCGTGCCGATGCGGCCGAGGCCGATGACCCC
>CAZQJF010000244.1:0-5454 GCA_964593735.1 uncultured Streptomycetaceae bacterium
GGTCGGCGAGCACCTGCACCGCGCGCGCCTCGGTCACGAGCACGTCCCTGGCCAGGGCGAGCAGCGCTTCCGGCGATGGCCCTGCTGCGGTTTTGCGATCAGGCGTCATGAGGCGAAACAAGGAACATTGAAAATTATCCGAAAAATGAAAAGGATGCAACGATCTACGGCTGCTTGCAGACGCCGACTATGAGGCCGGCCCTGCGGCGCCCGCGTCAGGAGGCGGGTTTTCGAATCCGGCGCGCCGCTTCGATCACACGCCCCGCCGCGCGCGCGCCGAAATGCCGGGCAGCGGCGAGCAGACCGCGCGGCGTGCGGGGATTGTATGCCACGATGCCCCAGCGCTCCCTGCGATCCGACATCCAGTCGCGCTTGTAGGAATCATCGCCGGTCAGGTAGTCCACGACCTCGACCTTGTCCTTCTCGATGACATGTTCCATCAGCACGCTGCTCAACACCGTGCCCACGGACTGTTTGGCGTAGCGCTCGTCATAGGCCACCTTGTAAATCGACGCCGTGCCATCGGCAACTATCCAGATCTGGGCGGCGGCAGGTTCGCCGTCCATGTATGCGACGCCGAGCCTCAACCAGCCATGCTCCGCGCAGGTCCGTATGAGGCCCGCCACGAATTCGGGATACGGTTCGGGGATTTTCCAGCTGGATTCATAAATAACGTTGTAATCGGCTATCGCACGCTCGAGCCCGTCGCTGCTCGTGAACAGCTGGTAGCGATACTGGCCGCCCGTCTCGAGTATCCGGCGCGAGCGCTTGCCCGTCTTCGACAAGCGCGACGTGCGCGTGCCGAGATACTCGTTATAGCTCTGATTGCCTACCTTCAGGTACCAGTTGGCGGCGCAGAAATAGGTATCGACGAGCAGCCCGGACTTGCGCAGGGCATTGAACAGCGCGGCATGAACCGGCGTGTCCCTGGTGAGCGGATGCAGGTCGATGATGTCCCACGAGATGTCGTCGCGAATGAATGCCGAAGCAAGCGCATCGAGCGTTTCCTGGACGTCCGGGCTGTCCGCGGCCACGATCGGTCCGAACAGCGGCGAGTAGTAGTTTGCCAGCCCGGCCAGCGTCCGCGCGCCTGCGAGCCCGGCGCGCGTGTCGTGGTCCTGCATCAGTAGCACGGCGCGCGCGGCAGGCGGATTCCCGGCCTTGTCCACGGCATAAATGCGCATGCGCTCTTTCGGGACGACGCCGGCGTCGATGAAGTTCCGGTACCACGGCAGCGCATGGAACAGGCTTTCCGCGGCCGCCTGGCGAAACAGTGCTTCGAAGCGTGCAGGCAGTGCGGCGAGATCCTGGTAGAGGGTAACCGTGTAGGTCTGACCGTTGGTGGCTGTAAAGGTACTGTTGACGGTCATCACTCGATGGAGACTGGAGACGTTCTCGATGAGGGTGGATTGTAGCATCGCGCGGAATGGCGGCTCCGCTCGAGCTGCGACGGGTCAGCGAAGCCGTCCAAGCATCCCCGCCAGCTCGCGCGTGCGTTCCAGGCGGGACGCCGCGGTCACGAACGCCTCACGCGGCAGCGGGGCCTGGCCGCGCCCCACGAGGTCGAGAAAATTCCGCAATTGTCTTGCGATGTCCTCCGCCGAATCGAGCCGGGCGATGTGGTGCATCCCCGCGTCGCGCAGCAGTCCCGCGGTATCGCCGGCGGGATCCGTCAGGGTGATGACCGGCCGCCGGCAGCGCAGATACTCGTAGACCTTGGCCGGAATCTGGTCGTTGCAGTCTCCAGCCTGCAGCACGAGCAGCGCATCGGCGCGCATCATCTCCTGCAGCGCGAGCCGATAGGGGATGGCGGGCGCAAGCTCGACGACCTCCGCGACGCGAAAGGTATCGATCATTTTTCCGAGCAGGGTTTCGTTGGCCGATGCCCGCAGGCGCACGCGCAAGTCGCGGGGTTGAAGGCGGCCGTCGTCCAGCATCATCCGCAGCGCCTGGAAAAACTGCGTGGGGTCGCGCTCTTTGGGGTAGATGATCCCGCTATGCACCAGCGTCAGGCGTCCCGGCAGCAGCGGACCCGCTTCCGGGAACGCCTCGTCGAGCGGCGTGAATACTTCTTCCTCGTACCCATTCTGGATCACGTTGAACGAGGCATCGGGAAGATCGGGATAGCGCTCGCGGTAGGTGCGCGCCGCGCCGGGCGACACGAACACGCTGAAAGACGCTTCGCGCAGCACCTGCTCTTCAATGTGCCGGAAGCGCTTCCATGTTTTTGGATCGGCAGGGTAGCCATCCTGCGCCATGGGATCGCGAAAATCCGCCACCCACGGCAAGCCCGAGATTCGGTGCAGCGTGTGCCCGATCTCGTGGGCGGTGGCGATGGGATAAGTACTCCAGATGGCATCCGGACGGTATTTCCTGATCATCGCCAGTCCCCTGGGAACGGCGCCCAGCCACCAGGTGATCCAGCGGTCCGGCCGGGCCAGAAAAGCCGGGTAGCGGCCACGCACGGCCAGGTGCCGCGCCGAGTCGAGGGCGAATGCGCGTTCGACCACGGTGCCGGGGGCCACGTCGCCGAGCAGGTCGTCGCTGACCCGGCCGTAGGCGCGCGGGTGGGCGGTCAACACCAGCGGTTCCCAGCCGAAACGCGGCAGGTTGCGCGCAAAACACAGCGTCCGCTGGATTCCGCTGCTGCCGGCCAGCGGCGGAAAGTGGAAAGCGATCATGAGCAGCCGTTTCATGAGCCGGAGACGAGATGGCGCACGGTGGCAGCTATGGCGGCTATATCTTCCGTCGAAAGATCCTGGTGACAACCGAGCTGGAAGACGCGGGTGGACCAGTCCACGCCGCAATCGCCGTCGAGCGCCGGCCGCCCCGGCCACACGTCGTCCCACCGGAAAATGGGTATGCCCGCGGATCGCAGCCGGAGGTAACTTCGTTCGGGCTCGTGTACGTAGAGCGGAAAGACGTACGGGACCGCGGTTGGCGGCAGCTCGCCGTACAGGACGCGCGCGCCGGGAAGTTGCGAAAGGCGGCCAGCGAGCTCCGCGTAGTTACGGCGGCGCAAGTCGACTATGCGCGATTGCGGCACGCCGCCGGCAATGCCGCGTGCCGCCAGCGTCAACCGGGAGGCGGCAAGCGGCCCGTCGAACACGGGAGCGGCGCGCCGGTCGGTAGAGGGGCCGTTGAAGGTCCCCGCAACGCTCCCCGCAACGGAATTCTCCCGGCCACGAAGCAGCCGTGTCTTGAGGCCGAAGACGCCGCCCAGCACTGAGTTCAATCCCGGGAACCGACCGTAAGAGGCGCCGATCTCCAGGGCGTCGGCGGCCGCTTTTATCTCATCGCGCCAGCGTCGCGGCGCGAGGTCCAGCCCGTCCAGCGATCGCGTTGCGGACACCAGGAGTCCGCCTTCCGGGACGGGAAAGAACTTGGTCAGGCTGGCGACCGCGAGGTCACCCCAGCTTCCGACGGGCCTGTTCTCAATGCTGCCGTAAAAAGCGTGGGCGCAGTCTTCAATCAGCGCGAAACCGCGCGCAGTGCAGTACGCGGCCACGGCCGACATGGGTTGAGGCAGTCCGAAATAGTGCGCGGCGAGCAGGACCCGCACTCCGGAAACATCGGCCCGCTCCAGCCAACCGAGATCCGGGGCGCCGGCCGCCGTTATCGGATAGAACATCGGCTGCGCGCCCGCATGCACGACGGGGGTGACCATCGTCGGGCAATGGTAGGTGGGAACCAGCACCTTCTCGCCCGGCCTTACACCGAACACCCGCAGCGCGAGCCCAATGGCTGCGCGGCCGCTCGTCGTGTAGCGGCGATGCCGGACATCGAGTACGCCGGGCACGGGGGCGGCGGAGGCGCCGGAGAAAGACGACCAGCCGAGCACAGGGAGTCGCGGAAAGGCGGCCCTGGCCGCGCCGTTTTCATTCATCGTATGTGAGAGCGTGCATCGGCCTCCCGGCATTGTATGAGCATATCGACGTTTGCGAAAATCCCGACGCGGCGGATGGTTTGACACTTCTGCCACGCTGATGCATATTCCGCGGGCGGTTTGGCAGGTTGAGGGCTGCTCCGTGCCGGGCGATTTCCGATTCCTCTCTCATCCTCTTGTCTGATCCTATGCGTGGCTCATGTTGCTCGATGAGGTGAAAACGGTAGTGGGCGGCGCGTTGCAGATTCGCGAGCGCGTCAAGGAGATGGACGCCGCCGCGCCGCTGCTCGGCGCCGTTCCCGAGCTCGATTCGATCGCCGTGGTCAACCTCATCACGGCACTGGAAGAGCACTTCGGCATTACCGTCGCCGACGACGAGATCGGCGCGTCCGTTTTCGAAACGCTCGGCACCCTGACGCGATTCGTCGAGGGCAAGCTCGCGGGGTGAATTGAGCCGCAGATAAACACAGATAAGGTCAAAGGCAATGGAACCGCCGATGGCCGCCGATGGCCGCCGATAACTTCAGGAAGAATATTGGATGCGGACGCTCAATACCGGTGAGACGTGTATGGGTACTGATGAACGCTGCCTGGAGTAGATTGGGACCACCTTTGCGTTCGCGTGGATGTTCCATTGTAGTGGTTGGGTCCGATTTCATCGGCGGCCATCGGCGGCCATCGGCGGTTAAATGAATCGGACCTTTGAATGAAATCTGCGTGTATCTGCGGCTAGATTGCAGTTGATCTGATCTGTGTGTGTCTGTGGCCAATCTGATCAACGCGTTTTTCCTTCCGGTAGAACCGGGCAATCGCTTCTGCATCTACCACTCGCCCGCGGCAGGGTCCGTTCCGGGGCGCGGGGTGGTGTACGTGCACCCGTTCGCCGAGGAAATGAACAAGGCGCGCAGGATGGCGGCCTTGCAATGCCTCCGGCTCGCGGCCGCCGGCTATGCGGTGCTGCAGATCGATCTTTACGGCTGCGGCGACAGCGCCGGCGGCATCGTCGATGCGCGGTGGGCGATCTGGAAACGCGACGTGCACGCGGCCCTGGAATGGTTGCGGCAACGCGGCAGCGCTGCAATCACCCTGTGGGGCCTGCGACTCGGCGCTACTCTGGCCGCGGACGTCACGCGGGACAGCGGCGCGGGCATCGAGCAACTGGTGATGTGGCAGCCGGTCGCGAACGGCGAGCAGTATCTGACGCAATTTCTGAGACTGCAACTGGCCGCCGAGATGCTCTCGGCCGGCGCGGCGCAAAGCGGCGTTCGGGAACTGCGGGCGGCCCTGGCGCGCGGCGAAGCGCTGGAAATAGCCGGTTACGAGCTGCATCCTGAACTCGCCCTGGCGATCGAAGGTCTCAAGCTTGCGGAAATGCCGCCGGCGGTAAAGCGCGTGGATTGGCTGGATGTGACCGCGCAGCCGGAACCCCGGATGTCGCCGGCGTCGCAACGCGTGCTGGAAGCGTGGCGGGCGGCGGGCTTCGCGGTTCACGCCGCGGCGGTCAGCGGAGAACCGTTCTGGTCCACGCTCGAGATCACCGAGTGCGGGGCGCTGCTCGATGCGACGGA
>CAZQJF010000245.1:0-3232 GCA_964593735.1 uncultured Streptomycetaceae bacterium
GGGTAGTTCGATGGCCGCGCCGAGGAACTGCGCCGCGATCGGCAGCTGCCGGCCGCCGCGGTCGACCAGCGCCGCGAGCCGGACGTTTCCCGGCCGGCCGTAGTCGAACACCTCGTTCAGCGCGGCGCGTATCGTCCGCCCCGTATAGAGCACGTCATCCACCAGTATCAGGTCGCGCCCTTCGACCTCGAATGGGATCTCGGAGCGTCTGGGATTGCGGTGCAGGCCGCGCTGGTCGTAGTCGTCGCGGTAGAAGGAAACGTCGATGGTGGCGAGCGGCACCGCGAGCTTGAACGCCTGATGCAGCCGTTCCGCGATCCACACCCCGCCGGTGTGTATGCCGATTAAACCTGTTTCCGGCCCCACCGCGGGCCGCATGCTCTCCGTGAGCGCCGTGAGCAACTGCTCGGCGTCAGGTAACGGTTTGCCGGGCATTTTTTCTGGATTCGACTGGGGCGCTAGGGTAGCACAAATTCAGGGATGAGGGCGGAGGGCTAATGTTCCAGGTTCAACGTTCCAGGTTCAAGGTGGATCGCGCCTATTGAACTTTGAACTCGGAACTTTGAACAGACTTTTCGTCACCCATCACGAGTCACCCGCCGCGCTTTCGAAAAAGGTTTGAAGGATATGTTGGGCGGCCACCGGATCGAGCGCCGACTTGAGACGCGCGCCGCGCACGCCCGCCGCCCGCAAGGTGCGCCCGGCGTCATCCGAGGTCAGATGCTCGTCGACGAACTCCGTCGCGATGCCGAAGCGTCCCCGCAGGCGCTGGGCGAAGCGTTGCGCGAGCCGCGCCACGGGGTGCGCCGAGCCATCGGCGTGAGCCGGCAGTCCGACGATCAGCAGCGCCGGGCGCCATTCGGCCACGAGCCGCGCGATGGCGTCGAAACGGGCGCGGTTGTCCGCGTGAGCGATAGTGGTCAGGGGGTGGGCAAGCCGGGTCTCGAAATCACCGACGGCGATGCCGATGCGCCGGGTGCCGAAATCAAAGGCAAGCACCGTTCCGGCGTCACGAGTCGCGAGTCGCGAGTCGCGAGTCGACTTGCTCACGGAAGACACGTGTGCTGACTCGAGACCCGTGACTCGGGACTCGGGGACCGCACTATGAGTGTCCCGCCTGTTCCGACAGGCTGGCGAAGTCGATGCCGAGCAGGTGCATTGCGGCGGGGAGGCGTTGCTCCGCCCGCAGGTCGAAGATCACTTCGGGCCTGGCTTGCACGGTGAGCCACGCGTTTTGCGCCAGTTCGTGCTCAAGCTGGCCCGGCGCCCATCCGGCGTACCCCAGCGTGACCAGCAGCTGGCTCGGGCCTTCGCCCCGCGCCACGGCCTGCAGGATGTCCTTGGATGTCGTGAGCCCCACCTCGGGACTGACCGCGAGCGTGGACTGCCACTGTCCGAGCGGACTGTGCAACACGAAGCCGCGATCGACCTGCACCGGCCCGCCAAAATGCACCGGTATGGACTTGAACTGTTCGGCTCCCATCGGAATGCTCACCTGCTCGAGCAGCGTGTGCAGGTTCATCTCGATCGGGCGGTTGACGACGATGCCGAGCGCGCCATGGTCGTTGTGCTCGCAAATGAAAGTGAGCGTCTTGGCGAAATGCGGGTCGGCCATGGCGGGCATGGCGATCAAAAAGTGATGCGTGAGATCGATTTTCTGCATTCCCGGCTCCCCGCCATTGCATTGTAAAGAGCGTGGACCTCGTTAACAATCGGTGAACCCGGGTTTTCCTGGGCTGTGCGCCCGGGATCTCGCGGCGGCGGACGCTTTACTTGCGCCAGAACGCCGGCGTGAGGATGACCAGCACCGTCAGCAGTTCCAGGCGCCCGAGCAGCATCGTGATCGTGCAGATCCAGGTCTGAAAGTCGTTCAATCCGGCGAACGTCGCCGCCGGCCCGACGTCCTGCAGGCCCGGCCCGATGTTGTTCAACGATGCGCAGGCGGCCGAAAACGCCGTAATCGCATCCAGGCCCGAGAGCGCCAGCACGAGGGTCACCCCGACCAGCGTCGCGAGCCAGGCGGTGAAGAATGCAAGGACCGCCAGCACCACCTGATTCGGCACCACCTGTCCTCCGATCTTGAGCGGCGTGACGGCCGCCGGGTGCGAAAGCTTGTTGAGCTCCCGCAGCATCTGGCGTGCAAGAACCATGGCCCGCACCATCTTGATGCCGCCGCCGGCCGAGCCCGAGGACGCGACGAACGTGCCCAGGAAGATGAGCCAGAGCGGCGCGAACACCGGCCACTGGCCGTAATCGGTCGTCGCGTATCCCGTGTTGGTCGCGACCGAGATCGTGTTGAACAGGGCATAGCGCAGCGTGGTGAGAAAGTCGGGATATACATCGTGCGCCCACAGAAACGCGGTGACTCCGGCCACGCTCGCGGCCAGCACGCCCAGGAAGTACGGCAGCTCCGAGTCGTACCCGTAGGGCGCCAGGCTTTTCGCTTTCCATACCTGGAAGTGCGTGGCGAAGTTGATGCCGGCGAGCATCATGAACACGACCGCGACCAACTCGATCGCCACCGAGTCGAAGTACGCGAGGCTCGCGTCGTGCGACGAGAAACCGCCGAGCGAGAGCGTCGTGAAGCTGTGGATCAGGGCGTCGATCCAGGACATGCCCGCGACCCGGTAGGACACGAGGCATGCTATCGTCAGCGCAAAGTAGATGATCCACAGACCCTTGGCGGTCTGTGTCATGCGCGGCGTCAGTTGCTGATCCTTCATGGGCCCCGGGATCTCCGCTTTCGAGATCTGCCGCCCGCCCACCCCTATCATCGGCAGGACCGCGACCACCAGCACGATGACGCCCATGCCGCCCAGCCACTGCAGCTCCGCGCGCCAGATATTGAGCGATGGCGCCATGCCGTCGAGGTTCTCCAGCAGGGTGGCGCCGGTGGCGGTCAACGCGGACATCGATTCGAAATAGGCATCGGTAAACGAAAGGCCCAGTCCTACCAGCAGCGGCAGACAGGCGAATAGCGCGCCCCCGACCCACACCAGCGTGATGAGCAGCACCCCTTCGCGCAGCTGCAGCTCGCGGCGGAAGCGCCGGGTGGCGAGCCACAATCCGTAGCCCGCGACGAAGTTGAGCGCCATCGACGCGGCGAACAGTCCCGTCGTGCCGTCCTGGAGCACGACGGAAGTCAGTATCGGAAGGAGATGGGACACGCTCATCGCCATGGCGATGATGCCGAGCACCGGAGAAACCGCGAGCAGCCACGCCATAGCCGCCT
>CAZQJF010000245.1:3332-5428 GCA_964593735.1 uncultured Streptomycetaceae bacterium
CCGCCACATTCCTAGACGAAGCTGACGTCGACCTGGAACAGTTTCTCGACCTGCGGCACCATGCGCTTGTTCACGACGAACACGATCACGTGGTCGTCCGGCTCTATGATATTGTCGTGGTGGGCGATGATCACCTCGTAGTCTCTGTCGTCCTTGTTGCGTTCATCCCCGGGCTCGCCGGCGTGCTCGCGTCGGCGCACGATCGCCGCTATGGTCGCGCCCCTGGGCAGGTCGATCTCCTCGATCCGGCGGCCCACGACCTTCGAAGACCTCGGGTCGCCGTGGGCGATCAGCTCCAGCGCTTCGGCCGCGCCGCGCCGCAGTGAATGCACGACCGCGCAATCCCCGCGCCGCACGTGCGCGAGCAGCGTGCCGATGGTGGACTGGGCCGGGGATATCGCGATGTCGATCTGGCCGCTCTGAAGGAGATTCACGTAGGAGCTGCGGTTGATCAGCGCGATCACCTTGCGCGCGCCCAGGCGCTTGGCGAGCAGCGAGGACATGATGTTGGTTTCGTCGTCGTTGGTGAGTGCGCAAAATGCATCCATGTCGCCCACGTTCTCGGCGGACAACAGCTCTTCGTCGGTCACGTCGCCCGCGAGCACCAGCGTCTTGCTCAACTCCGCGGCGAGCCGCTCGGCTCCCGGCTTGCTGTACTCTATGATCTTCACACTGTACTTGCCTTCGATCGCGCGCGCGAGACGACGTCCGATGTTCCCGCCCCCGCCGATCATCACGCGCTTCACCGGCTTGTCCATGCGGCGCAATTCGCGCAGCACGCCGCGAATATTCCCGGTGGCCGCGAGGAAGAAAACCTCGTCGCCCGCTTCGATCACCGTATTGCCCTCGGGGATGATCGGGCTGTCGTGGCGGAAGATCGCCACCACCCGGGTGTCGGCCTGCGGCATGTGGCGGCGCAGGTCCTTCAGCTCGTGGCCGACGAGCGGTCCGCCGTGAAACGCGCGCACCGCCACCAGGCTGACCCTGCCGTTGGCGAACTCGAGCACCTGCAGCGCTTCGGGGAATTCGAGCAGCTTGGCGATGTAATCGCATATCACCTGCTCGGGGCAGATCGAATGGTCCACCGCGAAATTTTCCGGCGAGAAGATCTCGGGATGCGAGAGATAGTCCGCGGAGCGTATGCGCGCGATCTTCGTGGGGATGTTGAACATGGTCGCGGCGAGCTTGCAGGCCACCATGTTGATCTCGTCGCTCTGAGTAACCGCGAGCATCATGTCCGCTTCGCGCGCGCCGGCCTGCTCCAGCACGGCGGGATGCGCGGCGTTGCCGGTCACGGTCCTTAGATCGAGGCGGTCCTGGAGCCGTTTCAGCCGGTTGGGATCGATGTCGACGACGGTGATATCGTTGGCCTCGGAGACGAGATTCTCGGCGATCGACGAGCCGACCTGTCCGGCGCCAAGTATGACGATGCGCATGCTCTGGGGAAGCGGGGAAAAACGCGATTCTATGCTTCTTTGCCGTGCGTAACAAAGCGCGCTGGATTGTTGAGCAGGCTCGTAGTAACGTTTCCCCGGACCCGCGCGTCGAGCCCGGGATCACAAAATCTGCAACGGCCCCATTGACCCGCCTCTATACTCCCGGACCGCTGGCAGCGGGGCTCCTGGTGAAGTTGCAACCATCCCAGGCGCATCACGTCGTTCACGTGCTGCGCCTGAAAGCGGGCGATGCGCTCACCGCGTTCAACGGCGAAGGCGCCGAGCATGCCGCGGTCATTACCCGCATCGCCAAGGGCGAGGTGGTAATTGCGGTCGAGGAGGCGCGCACGGTCGAGCGCGAATCGCCGCTTGCGCTCACGCTCGTGCAAGGCATTTCGCGCGGCTCACGCATGGATTACACGGTGCAGAAAGCGGTCGAGCTCGGCGTCGCGCGCATAGAACCGGTCCTCACCCGCCGCGGGGTCGTGCGTCTCGACGCCGCCGGGGCGCGGCAGAAAATGACGCATTGGCAGGCGGTCGCGATCGCCGCTTGCGAGCAGAGCGGCCGCAACCTCGTGCCCGGGATTGCGGAGGTGCGCGGGTTCGACGAGTGGCTTGCGCATTGGCGCGCGCGCAGCGGCGGCGCGCTCGGTCTGCTGC
>CAZQJF010000246.1:0-5422 GCA_964593735.1 uncultured Streptomycetaceae bacterium
CCCCAACCCTCTCCCTTGGTAAGGGCGAGGGGGCATGTCCCTACTCTCCGTGTATTCCCGTGGTCGATTCGAATTTATCGGTGGCCAAGTGAAACTGGCTTCGCTCTTGATCTCATCTGTGTTTATCTGTGTTTATCTGTGGCTGATCTGCTCTGCTTCTCTCCGCGTCTTGGCGGCGAATATTTACTTTCCCGCGATAGCCGCCACCACCGCACGCTGCGCGAGCACCGTGATCAAATGCGCGCGGTATTCCGCGCTCGCGTGCAAGTCCGAATTGAGGTCCTCCGGCGAAACGCGCGTCTTTGCGATGGCGTCCGGTGAAAAGTTCTCGGTGAGCCGTTTCTCCATCGGCTTCACGCGGAACACCGAGCTTCCCGCGCCGGTCACCGCAACGCGCACGACGCCCGCGCTTTCGCTCACGAACACGCCCACGAGCGCGAAACGCGACGCCGGATTCCGGAATTTCACGTACGACGCCCGCTTGGGCAGCGGGAAGGAAACCGAGACGATCACTTCGCCCGGCTTCAACGCCGTTTCGAACATACCGGTGAAGAACTTGTCGGCGGCTATCGCCCGCTTGCTGGTGTTGATCGTCGCGCCCAGCCCCAGCACCGCTGCCGGGTAGTCCGCAGCGGGATCGTTGTTGGCGAGCGAGCCGCCGAGCGTGCCGAGGTTGCGCACCTGGCGGTCGCCGATGCCGTCGGCGAGCCGGGCGAGCGCCGGTATCCCGATCGCCACGTCTTTCGAGGCTGCCACCTCGCTATGCCGAGTGAGCGCGCCGATCGTAAGCGTGCCGCCTTCGAGCCTGAGCCCGCGCAATTCCTCGATCGCGCCCAAATCGATCAAAGCGGCAGGCCGGGCGAGCCGCAGCCTGAGGGCAGGGATGAGCGACTGCCCGCCGGCGAGCGGTCTGGCGTTCTCCATCTTGCGCAGCAGCGATGCAGCTTCCTTCATCGTCGTGGGACGGTGGTACTCGAATGCATGCATGGATTTCTCCCGGAATCTATGTCAAGACCGCAAAGCAGGACTCAGCCACAGATACACACAGATACACACAGATAAACGCGGATCAATTCAACCCTGAAATTCAAGATCATTTCAGCCACGGAAACACACGGAAGCACACAGAAACGACAAAAGCGAAGCAACCAATCAACGAATAAAGCATTTCAGACCTTTCGTTCTGTCCGTGTTTTCCGTGTGATTCCGTGGCCAATTTGGCCTTTGGTCTTATCTGTGTTCATCTGTGTTTATCTGTGGCTCAATCTACTCCTACTTCTTTGGCGATTTCGCCGACTGAAGCGCGCGCCACACCCGCTCCGATGTGGCGGGCATCTCGATGTCGCGCACGCCGCGGGACCACAGCGCGTCGGTGATCGCGTTGATGACGGCCGCCGGCGCCCCGATCGCACCCGCCTCGCCGCAACCTTTCACGCCCAATGGATTGTGCGTGCAGGGCGTCTCTTTCGTCGCGACTTTGAAGCTCGGCAGATCGTCCGCGCGCGGCATGGCGTAGTCCATATAGGTGCCGGTGAGGAGCTGTCCGCTCTCCGGATCGTAGACGCAGCCTTCGAGCAACGCCTGCCCTATGCCTTGCGCGACGCCCCCATGCACCTGGCCTTCGACGATCATCGGGTTGATGATCTTGCCGAAGTCGTCCACCGCCGTGAAATTGACGATCCTGGTGTGCCCGGTGTCGGGATCTATTTCGATTTCGCAGATATGGCTGCCGGCGGGGAAGGTGAAGTTGGCCGGATCGTAGAACGCCGACTCGTTCAACCCGGGCTCGAGCTTGTCCAGGGGGTAGTTGTGCGGGACATACGCCGCGAAAGCCACTTCGGCCACCGTCTTTTTCCGGTCGGTGCCGGCGACCGTGAAGGTCCCGTTCTCGTACTCGATGTCCGATTCGGCTGCCTCGAGCAGGTGAGCGGCGATCTTCCTGCCCTTCGCGACGATCTTGTCGATCGCCTTTACGATGGCGGCGCCGCCGACCGCGATCGAGCGCGAGCCGTAGGTGCCCATGCCGAAGAGGACGCGTCCGGTATCGCCGTGGACGACGTCCACGTTCTCCATCGGTATGCCGAGCCGGTCGGCGACCACCTGCGCGAAAGTGGTCTCGTGTCCCTGGCCGTGGGCGTGCGAGCCGGTGAACACCGTTACCGATCCGGTGGGATGCACGCGGACTTCTCCGGCCTCGAACAAGCCGGCGCGCGCGCCGAGAGCGCCGGCAACGTTCGACGGCGCGAGCCCGCACGCTTCGATATAGGTAGCGTAACCGAGCCCACGGAGCTTGCCGCGCCGTTCCGCGTCCTTGCGCCGGGATTCGAAGCCAGCCACGTCGGCCAGCTTCAGGGCCTCGGCCAGCGTCGCTTCGTAGTCGCCGATGTCGTAGAGCAGCGCGACCGGCGTCTGATACGGAAACTCGCGGATGAAATTGCGCCGGCGGATCTCGGCCGGGTCGAGCTTCATCTCGCGCGCGGCGGTCTCGACCAGCCGTTCCACGACGAACGTGGCTTCGGGCCGTCCGGCGCCGCGGTACGCGTCCACGGGCGCGGTATTGGTGAACACCGCAGTGACTTCGCAATGGATCGCCGGCGTCGTGTACTGGCCCGCGAGCAAGGTGGCGTAGAGGATGGTCGGGATGCAGGAGGCGAAAGTGGAAAGATACGCGCCCATGTTGGCGGTGGTCGCCACCCGCATCGCGAGAAACTTCCCGTCCTTGTCGAGCGCCAGCTCCGCCTTCGTCACGTGGTCGCGGCCGTGCGCGTCGGAGAGAAATGACTCGGAGCGCTCGGCGGTCCACCGGATCGGCCGGTTGAGGCGTTTCGAAGCCCAGGTGATCACCGTTTCCTCGGCGTAGAGATAGATCTTCGAGCCAAAGCCGCCGCCGACGTCCGGGGCAATCACGCGCACCTTGTGCTCGGGCAGGCCAAGCACGAAGGCCGTCATGAGCAGCCGCTCGACGTGCGGATTCTGATTCGAGACGTACAGCGTGTAGGAATCATCGGCCCGCGAGTAGCTCGCGGCCGCGGCCCGCGGCTCGATGGCGTTGGGGATGAGGCGGTTGTTGATGAACTCCAGCGTCGTGACGTGGTGCGCGCCGGAAAACGCCTGGTCCACCGCCGCCTTGTCACCGATCGCCCAGACGTAGCAGGTATTGTCCGGCGCCGCGTCGTGGACGAGCGCCGCGCCCGGCTTGCGCGCGTCGGCAGCCTTCACTATCGCCGGCAGCGTCTCGTAGTCGACTTCGATCAGTTCGGCCGCGTCCCGCGCCTGGTGGAGCGTCTCGGCGATCACCACCGCCACCTGATCGCCGACGTGGCGCACCTTGCCTTGAGCGAGCGGCGGATGCGGCGGCTCCTTCATCGGCTGCCCGTTGACATCGGTGATGAGCCAGCCGCAGGGCAGCCCGCCGACCTTGGCCGCGGCGAGGTCTTCACCGGTGAAAATTCCGACCACGCCCGGCGCCGCCCGCGCCTTCGTGGTCTCGATTCCGCGGATCTTCGCGTGGGCGTGCGGGGAGCGCAGAAAATAAGCGCAGGTTTGTCCCGGCAGCGTCACGTCGTCCGTGTATTGGCCTTCGCCGGTGAGGAAACGGTAGTCTTCCTTGCGCTTGACCGATTGACCTACGAACGGTGCGTTCATGTCGTGTTCCTCGCAAATGGGAGAGACGTGGTCTCCAGTCACCGTTTCATGGCAGCCGCGCCGGCCTGCACCGCCTTCACGATGTTGTGATAGCCGGTGCAGCGGCACAGATTGCCCTCGAGTTCCTTGCGTATCGTTTCCTCCGACGCGTCGGGATGCTTTTTCACCAGCTCGAGCGCATTCATCACCATGCCCGGCGTGCAGAAACCGCATTGCAGGCCGTGATGCTCGCGGAACGCCGCCTGCATCGGGTGCAGCTCGCCGTCGGTCGCTACGCCTTCAATCGTCAGGATGGTCGCGCCTTGCGCCTGCGCGGCGAGCACGTTGCACGACTTGGCCGCGCGGCCGTCGATGTGCACGGTGCACGCCCCGCACTGCCCGGTGTCGCATCCGACGTGCGTGCCGGTCAACCGCAGCCGCTCGCGCAGGAACTCGACGAGCAGCGTCCGTGTATCGACTTCCGCGCTGACCGGTTTTCCGTTGACTGTCATGGAGATGGCTATGGTCATGCGAACCTCCGGATGGTGGCGCGCCGCGCTGCCGGCGGTGGGGCGCGGCGCGAGGGTGGCAAGCGATGCTAGCTCATGAAAATGGCGCACGCAACCATCGCGCCGGTATCGCGGCGCGGTTGCGTTCGAGTTCGAGTTGCCGCATCGCGCCGGGGCCCCGCACGATGCGCGTGAGCGTTGTATTCGGTAGAATATAGCCCTCGAGTTCAACACCGGAGGACCGGGATGGACAGCGTGGATCTTCAAGTGCTCAAGAGCGCGCGCGACTGGGTCAATGCGGGCCGCCGCGTCGTCATGGCGACGGTCGTCCACACGTGGGGCTCGTCGCCGCGGCCGATCGGCGCGCTCACCGCCATCCGTGACGACGGCGTGGTCGTGGGCTCGGTGTCCGGCGGCTGCATCGAAGACGACATGATCGACCAGGTGCGCGCGGGGCAGCTCGTGCAGGACAAGCCGGCGACGACGAAGTACGGCATCAGCGCCGAGGAAGCGAAGCGCTTCGGTCTGCCTTGCGGCGGGACGCTCGAGCTGGTGCTGGAACCGCTGACGAAGGCGAGCGGGATCGAGGAGCTGCTCGCGCGGGTCGGGCGCCACGAGCTCGTCCTGCGCCGGCTGGATATGGCGTCGGGGAGCGTCGCGATCAGCGCCGCAAAGTCTACGGACCAGCTTGCATTCGACGGCAAGACGTTGGTGACGGTGCACGGGCCCCGGTGGCGGCTGATCGTGATCGGCGCGGGCCAGCTCACGAAGTATCTCGCGCAGATGGCGCAGGGCCTCGACTACCAGGTCACCGTGTGCGATCCGCGCGTGGAATACGCGGATATCTGGGACGTCCCCGGCGCGGAGTTGAAGCGCGGCATGCCCGACGACGTGGTGACGGAGATGAATTCCGACGGGCATACCGCCGTGGTGACGCTGACTCACGATCCCAAGCTCGATGATCTCGCGCTGCTCGAGGCCCTGAAGTCGCCCGCGTTCTACGTGGGCGCCATCGGCTCCAGGAAGAACAACGACGAGCGCCGCCGGCGTCTCGCGGAATTCGATCTTTCACAGGAAGAAATCAGCCGTCTTCACGGTCCGGTCGGACTCAAGATCGGCAGCAAGACGCCGCCGGAGATCGCGATCGCGATCCTCGCCGAGATGACCGCGATACGCAATGGCGTGAAGATTCCCGAGCTGGTCGAGCCCGCCAAGGCCACGACGGAAGGCTGCGTTGTTGAAATACCCGTGATTGATAAGGCGTGACTGGTGGGGCGTGACTGGTGAGG
>CAZQJF010000247.1:0-5417 GCA_964593735.1 uncultured Streptomycetaceae bacterium
CGCAATTCATGCGCTGATCGGGCCGAACGGGGCGGGCAAGACGACCTGCTTCAACCTGCTCACCCACTTCCTCGAGCCCACCCGCGGGCAGATCTTTTACAACGGGCGCGACATCACCGGTTCGAAACCCGCCGCCATTGCGCGCATGGGGCTGGTGCGCTCGTTCCAGATTTCGGCGGTCTTTCCCCACCTCACCGTGCTCGAGAACGTCCGCATCGCGCTGCAGAGAAAGCGTGGAGCTTCTTTCGACTTCTGGCGCTCGCAGCGGGTGCTGGAGGAACTGGACGGCCGGGCGCGCGAGTTGATCGCCGCAGTCGGGCTGGGCGAGCTCGATCATGCAATTGCCGTGGAGCTGCCGTACGGGCGCAAGCGCGCGCTCGAGATCGCGACCACGCTCGCGCTCGATCCCGAGATGATGCTGCTCGACGAGCCGACCGCGGGCATGGCCCACGACGATGTCGAGCGCGTCACGCAGCTCATCAAGGCCGTGGCGAAGGGGCGCACGGTGCTGATGGTCGAGCACAACATGAGCGTCGTGTCCGGCATTTCGGACACCATTACCGTGCTGCAGCGGGGCTCGATCCTCGCGGAGGGTCCGTACGGCGAGGTATCGCGCAACCCGCAGGTGATGGAGGCGTACATGGGAACCGCCGATGGATGAAAGCTTCGCTTTCCTCCATCAACCAAGGCTCGCCTTGGTATCTTCCTGATGGCTCATAACTCACAGCCTATAGCGCTCCGCCATGGATAGTATGAAGTCCGGACCGATGCTCTCGGTCGAAAACCTGCACGCGTGGTACGGCGAGTCCCACGTGCTGCACGGGGTGAGTTTCGCCGTCAATCACGGCGAAGTCGTGACGCTGCTCGGGCGTAACGGCGTGGGCAAGACGACGACCATGAAGTCCATCATGGGCATGGTCGGGCGCCGCGCAGGCTCTATTGCGTTCGAAGGCGCCGAAACCATCGCGCTGCCCTCGAACAGGATCGCGCGGCTCGGCATCGCTATCTGCCCCGAAGAGCGCGGTATCTTTGCCAGCCTCAGCGTCCTGGAGAACCTCCTGCTGCCGCCTGCGGTGCGCCCGGGCGGCTTGACGGCGGCGCAGGTCTACGAGTTGTTCCCCAACCTGAAGGAGCGCCTCGCGAGCCAGGGCACCAAGCTCTCGGGGGGCGAACAGCAGATGCTCGCGATCGGGCGCATACTGCGCACGGGAGCCCGCCTCCTGCTGCTGGACGAGCCGACCGAGGGGCTGGCGCCGGTCATCGTGCAGCAGATCGGCCGGATCATCGCGCGGCTGAAAAGCGACGGCTTCACGATCCTGCTGGTGGAGCAGAACTTCCGCTTCGCGCAGACGGTGGCGGATCGCCACTACGTGATGGAAAATGGGCGCGTGGTGGACATGATACCCAACGCCGCGCTCGAAGCCAGCATGGACAAGATACACGACTACCTTGGGGTTTAGCGGCGTGATCCAAGACGCTTGAGAGTCCGTTCGTGTTGAGCGTAATGAAGAGGAGTCGAAACATGAACGGCCAGAATTTAATGGGTTGTTCACCCTTCGACTGCGGGCTTGCGCGCTACGCTCAGGGCGAACGGGGTTTTGCATCAGCCTGCAAGCGTCCCGAACCGCTGGTTCGCTGAACAAGAGAGAGGCCGATTCCCGGTTTTCGTTTAAACATTCATACAGGAGGGACGCTGATGTCTCCGAGATTGAGCTTGGTCATATTCGCAGCACTCGCGCTCGCCGCCGGCGCCGCGCACGCCCAGATTTCCGACGGCGTCGTCAAGATCGGCGTTATGAACGACCAGTCGGGCACCTATGCCGACCTTGCCGGACCGGGTTCGGTGCTCGCGGCGCGGATGGCCGTGGAGGATTTCGGCGCCGCCAAGAAGGGGCTCAAGGTCGAGATTCTCGTGGCGGACCACCAGAACAAGCCCGAAGTGGGCTCCGGCATCGCGCGCCAGTGGTACGACGTCGACAAGGTGGACGCGATCGTGGACGTTCCGACTTCCTCGGTCGTGCTCGCGGTGAACCAGATCACGCGGGAGAAGAACAAGGTGCTGCTGGTGTCCACCGGCGCCACCGTGGACCTGACGGGCAAGGCGTGCTCGCCCAACGCGATTCACTGGACCTACGACACGTGGGCGCTCGCCAACGGCACCGGTAACGCGGTCGTGAAGAACGGCGGCGATACCTGGTTCTTCCTGACCGCCGACTACGCCTTCGGGCATTCGCTCGAGCAGCAGACGGAGCAGGTGGTACTGAAGAACGGCGGCAAGGTACTCGGCAAAGTGCGCCATCCGTTTCCGTCTGCCGACATGTCTTCGTTCCTGCTCCAGGCGCAGGCCTCCAAGGCGAAGATCATCGGGCTCGCGAACGCCGGCGCCGACACGATCAACGCCATCAAGCAGGGCTCGGAGTTCGGCATCGTGAAGGGTGGCCAGAAGTTCGCAGGCCTGCTCGTATTTCTGACCGACGTGCACTCGCTCGGGTTGAACATAGCGCAGGGCCTGCTTCTCACCGAGTCGTTCTACTGGGACCTGAACGATCAGACGCGCGGGTTCTCCAGGCGTTTCGCGAAGCTGCACAAGGGCGCGATGCCGACGATGGGACAGGCCGGTGTTTATTCGGCGGTCCTGCACTATCTGAAGGCTGTCGAAGCGTTGAAATCGGACGCCGGGGACAAGGTCGTCGCCAGGATGAAAGAGCTGCCGACCGACGACCCGGTGTTTGGCAAGGGACGCGTGCGGCAGGACGGCCGCAAGATCCACAACATGTACCTGTTCGAAGTGAAAAAGCCGGGCGAATCGAAGGGGGCGTGGGATTACTACAACCTGCGCGGGACGATTCCTGCCGAGCAGGCGTTTCGTCCCGAGAAGGAAGGCGGCTGCCCGCTCGTCAAGTAAAGAAGTGACGAGGTGATGAGGTGACGTGGTGACGAGGAGCCTTTTGCGGGCGCCCGTGGCTGTCCGTCTTCCCGTCACTTCGTCACTGCGTCACTGCGTCACCGGAATTTCGCAATGAGCGAAATTCTCGGCATTCCGACCCAGGCGCTCTTCGGACAGCTCCTGATCGGGCTCATCAACGGCTCGTTCTACGCGCTGCTCTCGCTCGGGCTCGCGGTTATTTTCGGCCTGCTCAACATCATCAACTTTACGCACGGCGCCCAGTACATGATGGGCGCGTTCTGCGCGTGGTTCCTGCTGAACAAGCTCGGCCTCAACTACTGGTGGGCCCTCGTCCTGGCGCCGATCATCGTCGGGGCGACCGGCATGGCCATCGAGCGGCTGATGCTCGCCCGCCTCTACCAGCTCGACCACTTGTACGGGCTGCTGCTTACTTTCGGGCTCGCCCTGATTATCCAGGGCCTGTTCCGCAACGAGTTCGGCTCCACGGGGCTGCCCTACGCGATGCCCGACGCACTGCAGGGCGGCCAGAATCTGGGCTTCATGTTTCTGCCGAATTACCGCGCCTGGGTCATCGTGGCCTCGCTCG
Organism: uncultured Streptomycetaceae bacterium; assembly: GCA_964593735.1. Lineage (GTDB taxonomy): Bacteria > Pseudomonadota > Gammaproteobacteria > Burkholderiales > SG8-41 > SG8-41. The sequence goes on from CAZQJF010000247.1 coordinate 3,495, forward strand.
TGATCTGCTTCGGAACCTGGTTCATGATCGAGAAGACCAAGCTCGGATCGTACCTGCGCGCGGCGACCGAGAACGCGGCGCTCACCCAGGCTTTCGGCGTCAACGTGCCGCGCATGGTGACGCTCACCTATGGCTTCGGCGTCGGGCTCGCCGCGCTGGCAGGGGTGATGGCGGCGCCGATTTACAGCGTCAACCCCCTGATGGGCGAGCACCTCATCATCGTCGTATTCGCAGTGGTGGTGATCGGCGGCATGGGCTCCATCATGGGGGCTATCGTTACCGGCTTCGCGCTCGGGGTGGTCGAGGGCGCCACGAAGGTGTTTTACCCCGAGGCATCGAACACGGTCATTTTCATCATCATGGCGATCGTGCTGATGATCAGGCCGACCGGGTTGTTCGGGGCGAGGAAGTAACGCTTTCACCCCAGAGACGCGCAGGACTCAGAGGAACGAAGCGGGAAGCCATACGGTGAAACGGTTGTCACGAACAGGGCCGGGGGGATGACGACGGCGGCGCAAACGGCGGTCGGTCCCCGCGCGCGTATCGAGAGCGCGAAGCATCACCGCATCGCGTTCCTCATCCTGCTCGCGTTCCTCGCTGCGGGGCCACTCGCAATCTACCCGGTCTTCCTGATGAAGGTGATGTGCTTCGCGCTGTTCGCCTGCGCCTTCAATCTGCTGCTGGGCTACGTGGGGCTGCTCTCGTTCGGGCACGCGATGTTCTTCGGCATGGCCGGCTACGTCGCGGCGTACACCGCCAAGCACGGGCTTGCGCTCGAAGGCATCCGCATGCTCGGCGTGACGATCCCGTTGCACGTCAACCTGCCGCCGTTTCAGCCCGAGTTCGCCATACTCGCCGGCGCGATCGCCGCTCTCTTTCTCGGTGTCGTCACGGGATTGCTCGCGATCAAGCGCCAGGGCATCTACTTCGCGATGATCACGCTGGCCCTCGCGCAGATGGTGTACTTCTTCTGCGTGCAGGCGCCGTTCACTCACGGTGAAGACGGCATACAGGCGGTGCCGCGGGGCAGTCTCTTCGGCATGATCGACCTGTCGAACGTGTGGGCGATGTACGCAACGGTGCTCGCGATCTTCCTGGCCGGTTTCCTGCTCATCTACCGCATCATCCACTCGCCGTTCGGGCAGGTGCTCAAAGCGATCCGCGAGAACGAAACGCGCGCGATTTCGCTCGGTTACGACGTGGACCGCTACAAGCTCATCGCCTACGTGATATCGGCGGCGCTCTCCGGCGTCGCGGGTGCGATGAACGCCCTCGTCTACCAGCTTGCGGCGTTGAACGGGGTCTACTGGACGATGTCGGGGGAGGTGGTGCTGATGACGCTCCTCGGAGGCATGGGCACCGTGTTCGGGCCGGTGGCAGGCGCGCTCGTGCTGCTGGCGATGGAAAACTACCTCGCGCGGCTCGGCTCGTGGGTCACCATAGTGCAGGGGATCATATTCGTCGTTTGCGTGCTGACCTTCCGTCGCGGCATCGTCGGGGAGCTGGGGCGTTTCCTGAAGAAAGCGCTGTGATTCAGACACTCTCTAAGTAACGGAATGCGTGCACGCATCGCGGCAGGGTTACTCATCTGCGGTTGGGCGCTGTCCCAGCCCGCTGCGGCGGCATCCAGCCTTACGCCTCTGCAGGTCACGCCGTCGGGATCGAGCAAGAGCCTTCGATTCATCCCCAACGAGGAGTGGGGCTTGCTACTCACCTTTGCCGATTGCATGAAGCGCAGTGCTGCGGCCACTTACACCGAGGCGGGCGCTGTCATCACCAAGGCCGCCGGCAGGGAGGTGGAAGTACGGACCGGTTCTCAGCACAAGGTCATACGGTTCCAGTTGCCCGAGGGCGTGGCGCGCCCACTGCCTCCTTCCGAATGGATCGTACGCAAGGTGGTATGCGGGAGCCGCGGCAATACCA
>CAZQJF010000248.1:0-5399 GCA_964593735.1 uncultured Streptomycetaceae bacterium
TCTAGACAGTTCTACTCACCGAGCGTCGCGAGCAGCGCTTCGAGCGCCGCGGCGCCCAGCTTCCGGCTGCGCGCGCCGTTCCAGCCGAACTCGGGATCGGGCAGGTTCGCGTTGTCCTTGAATGGCATCTCCAGGGTCAGTGACAGGCAGCCAAAGGTGTGGCCGACCCATTTCGAGGCGAGCTTGAGCGCGTCCTCGTGATATTTGCCGGCGGAGTAGCCGTGCACATCCTGCAATTCCGGGCTCGCGCGCTTGAAATCCGCGATGAACCCGCTCTGCGCCTGCGCCTGTGCGGGCGTGAACCCCGGCAGCATTTCCCCGCCGGCGACGAATACATAGGGCAATGCTTCGTCGCCGTGCGCGTCGATGAAGGCATCCACGCCGGTCTGGCGCATCCGCTCGCGCACGAGCCACACTTCCGGACTGGTTTCCATGCTCGGACCCATCCATTCCCGGTTGAGATTCGCGCCTGCCGCGTTGGTGCGTAAATTCCCCAGCACGCTGCCGTCCGGGTTCATGTTCGGGACCACCTGGAATACTGCGCGATCGAGCAAGCGGCGCGAGACCGGATCGGCGCGGTCCAGCAGGCGGTCGATCAAGCCTTCGGCGAACCATTCAGCCATCGTTTCCCCGGGATGCTGGCGCGCGATGATCCAGATCGTGCGCCTGGCGGCACCGCCGGCGCCTATCGTCACGAGATCCACGTCCCGTCCCTCGACCGTCGCGCCCAGCCGTTCCGTTCTTGCCAGCGGAGAAGCGCCCGCCCGGCCGATCAGCTCCTGGTGGCGTTCCCACGAGTAGGGCTCGAAGTAGGCGTACCACACCGCATCGCGCTCCGGCGTGTGCGTCACCGCCATCACCGTGCCGTCGTAGCTCGTGGGCACGCGAAACCAGTGCAGCCGGTCGTAGGACGCGACGGCGCGGTAATCCGTCCAGCCCTTGGGATAAGTGCACGCGCCGGCATTCTCGAAACGCAGCGTGCAAGCCAGGCCGCGCGCGTTCGACAGGCGGAAGTGGAACCACTGCCGGAACTCCGAGTGGCTGTCCTTCCGGATGCGGAGCAGGAAATCGGCGGCGGGGACAGTATTGCCGGAAGAGACGACTTCGATCGCCCCGGAATCGAAGGCGCAGGAGATGGTCGGGGTCATGCGCTTATGAACGTTCTTCCTGGAACGCCGCCGCCAGCAGTTCGTACGAGCGGTGCCGCGGGGCGGGATCGTGCGTCCAGGTGACGATGACCAGCTCGTCGAGTTTCAGGCTACCGGCCAGTTCGGTCAGGCGCGCGGCCACCTGGCTGCCGGTGCCGACGTATGCTCTTCGGCGCATCGCCTCGAGGCTGGCACGCTGAGCTTCCGTGTAGGGATATGCCGCGGCTGTTTCGGGAGAGACGAGCGCTTCGCGGATGCCCAGCTCGCGGCCGATGCGCGAATGCTCGCGAGACATGGCCAGGCGCCGCGCTTCGGCCTCGGTATCGGCCGCCAGGGCCCAGACGCAGATAGTCGCTTGCGGTTCGGGGTAGCGCGCACTGGGACGGTAGTTATTGCGGTAGAGCTCCAGCGCCTGCTCCACGCCCCTGCCATCCGTGAAGAAATACGCGAACGCGTAGGGCAGGCCGAAATGCGCCGCCAGCTGCGCGCCGTAGTCCGAGCTGCCGAGTATCCACAACTCGGGACTGGTCGGGCCCTGCGGGTGTGCCGCGATCGTCCGGAACGGGTGGCGCTCTGCCAGGGGCGCGCCGGATACCCACGCTTGCAGGTCGTAAACCTGCTGCGGGAATTCGTCCAACGCGTTCGAGTGCGGATTCAGCGCATAGGCGGTGAGCCCGTCCGAGCCGGGCGCGCGCCCGACGCCGAGATCGATGCGGCCGGGGGCGATCCCCTCCAGCACGCGGAACTGCTCGGCGACTTTCAAAGCGGAGTAGTGCGGCAGCATGACGCCGGCGCTGCCCACGCGGATCCGCCTGGTCGTCGCCGCAATCGCCGCCATCAGCACCTCGGGCGCAGTGCCGACGATACTGTTGCTGTTGTGATGTTCCGATACCCAGTAACGGTGGTAACCGAGTTCGTCGCAATGCCGTGCCAGCTCGAGCGTCTCGCGGATGGCGGCGTCCTGGGTGCGCCCTTGCGCCGCGGTCGACTGGTCGAGTACCGATAGCCTCATGGTCACTGCCTTTCAGATTCCGAAGATCATGGCGAGACGGGCGATCTTCCATTCATCGCGCGAGTTTACCAGTCGCAACGGGCAAGACCGTTCCTGATTCGTCCTTGACCGGGCTGCCGGAGCCAAAGATACTGCATCCGGAACGCTTGCATTTTCCATCCATGGAGAAACAAGCCGTGAGAACCCCAACCGGACGGACGACGTAATGCCAGACCAGTTCGCGCCGCAGGACCAGCCGTTTCGTGTCGAAGAGGCGACGATCGACGAATTGCACCAGGCGATCCAGGCCGGACGGACGACTTGCGTTGCCGTCGTTCAGCAATACCGGGATCGCGTTCGCGCCTACAACGGCGTGGCGAGCGATCTCGTCACGCAGGACGGCGCGCCGGTTCCCGAGGCGACCGGCACCATACGCGGGATGAGCCCGCTGCGCTTCCCGACCCGGACCGTCAAGGCCTCCAGCATCCTGCCGGATCTCGAGCAGTACCAGGGGCCTCCGCTCGAATACGGGCGCATGGAAGCGACGGCGTCCGATCCGAATGTGCAGCAGCAGTTCGGAATGATCGTCGGCAGGCCGGGCGCCGGGCAAGTGAATGCGCTTGCCACCCTGAACATACGGGGCGAGCGTTCGGTCGTGTGCCGCGGGGACTACGACAGGCATCCGTCGGAAGGGCCGCTTCCTGCGGGCGCGCCGGCAGTCTGCGAGATCCTCCGCAGGATGCCCGACGCGCTCGAGCGGGCGGCCGAGCTCGACGCGGCCTACGGACGCAACCCCGATCTCGAGAAGATGCCGATGTACGGCGTCGTCTTCTCGTTCAAGGATCCGTTCGACACCAGGGACATGCGAACCACGGCCGGCGGCGACGCGCGCTACGACATCGATTTTCCCGCGCGCGATCACGTGCTCGTCGAGCAGCTCCGCAACAAGGGCGCGATCATCTTCGCCAAGGCCGTCAACACGGAGTACAACGGACGCGCAGGCGATCCGGGAGGGCGGCACACCCCCGCCAAGGTGCTGCCGTCGGTGCTCGGCTACCAGCGCAGCACCTGGGCCGGCAATCCTTCCAATCCTTACGATACGACGCGCGCGGCCTCCCTCGGCTCCAGCTCGGGCTCAGGGACGTCGGTCAGCGCCAACCTGGTGATGGCAAGCCTCGGCGAGGAAACGCGCGCATCCTGCCGCGGTCCTGCCAACCACAACGCGGTGGCGCTGATACTCCCGCACAAGGCGATGCTCGGCTTCGACGGCGGCGCCATAGGCGCGGACATTTATTGCGACCGCAGCGGCATCCTCTGCCGCACGATCGCCGATTGCGCCAGGGTCCTGGACGCGCTGAAAGACCCGGTCGAAGGCTATTACGATCCGCGCGATCCGTACACCACCGTGCCGCGCTCTTCGGTGCTCTCGACGCGTTACGCGGACCACGTCAAAGCACCGGGTGGCGCCGGCGCGTTGCAGGGCATGCGCATCGGGATCGTGCGCGAGTCCATGCTGAACCCGGGCACGCGGGCTGCGGAGCCGATCACCACTGCGGCAGCACGGGAAATCAAGACGATCCTCGGGGGAAAACTCGGTGCGACGCTGGTGGAGTCGGCCGACCCGCTCTGGAAACCCGATCCCGATATCGAGGCCATGAAAACGGACTTCCGGCGCGCGCTGGCGCGGCTCACCCCGGTGTTCATGCCCGATCTGCTGTTCCGGCTGAAGCAGGACGGACAGCCGGTATTCGCGGATTTCGCCGCGGCGATCGTGCCGACCGAGTTCGCGCCCGGCAAGGTCTTCGGCACCGGCACGCTGCAGCCGATCGATTACATGGTGGAGCTGGCGGATGGCCGCGTTGCGCCGCCCGCGAACCTGGACATCTCGACCGTCCAGCAGCAGATACTCGCGAATTCGTTCCGTTACCACATTCGCCAATACCTGGCGCGCCGCGCGGCGGACTGGCGGGCGCTCGGTTACACCGAAACGCTGGTCGACTGGCCGGCGCTCAACGCGCGCTCCAAGTACTGGGGCGACGATCAGCGTGCCGCGTTCAAGAACTGGGAAGAAGTCACCGACCCGCGCAATCCGCTCGGCGGGCGCCAGGGCGTGGACGAGCGCATCATGCTGCGCGAACTGCTGCGGCGGCTGGACATGATGGTAATCATCGAGAACCGCCTCGATGCGCTGGTCCGCCTGCACACACCGGTGCCGCCGGCGAAGATCGGCGGGGCCAGCGAGCCGGGACTGATTGCGCGCCTGCGCGAGGAGTCGCAGTACGGCCCCAACGCGGGCCTGACGGAGGTTCTCATCCCCGCCGGCTACGTCACCACCGTCTACGATCCGGTTTTTGCGCTCAGTCCGGACCGCGCGCGCTACGTGTCGGTCGCCTCGGACACGCCCACCACCCTACCGGCGCCGGGATTGCCGTTTTCCCTGGTGTTCCGCGCGGAACCGGGCAAAGAGAATATCCTCCTGAAGATCGCTTCGGCCTACGAGGCCGCCTCGAAGCGCCGCGTTTCTCCGCCGGCATTCGGTCCGCTGCCAGTGAGGGTGAGGACGTGATGTCGCTATCGCTGGTGATGTCGCTGTCGCTAGTGATGAAGTGATGTCGCTCGCTGGCGATGAGGTCATGAAAACGACGGCGCTCGTTGAGACTGCTCATGAGAATCGGACAAGGGTTTGACGCGCACGCGCTGGTGGCCGGGCGCAAGCTCGTGATCGGCGGCGTGGAGATCCCTTACGACAAGGGGCTCGCCGGGCACTCCGACGCCGACGTGCTGATTCATGCCGTTTGCGATGCGCTACTGGGCGCGGCCGGGCTGGGCGACATTGGAACGCATTTTCCCGATACCGACGCGCGCTTCAAGGACATAGACAGCAGGAAGCTCCTGCGCGAGGTGGCGCAGTTGCTCCGGCTAAGCCGGCAGCGGGTCGTGAACGTGGACTCCACCGTCATCGCGCAAGCGCCGAGGCTGGCGCCGCACATCGGTGCGATGCGGGCAAACCTGGCTTCCGACCTTGGCCTCGCCCCGGGGGCAGTCAACGTCAAGGCCAAGACGACGGAGAAACTCGGCTTCGTCGGCCGCGGGGAAGGCATCGCCGCGGAGGCGGTCGTCCTGCTCACCGAAGTTCAGGATTGACCGCCAGGACGCCAGGCCGCCAAGAGAACAGAAATAGTCCTTCTTGGCGGTCTAGCAGCGCGTCGGACTTGAAGTTCCGACACGCTGCTAAATGCAAAACCGCCCGCAGACTTGCA
>CAZQJF010000249.1:0-5388 GCA_964593735.1 uncultured Streptomycetaceae bacterium
ACGGCAGCTCGTCGATCACGATGGACACGCGTCCGCCCTTCTTGTCCTCCTCGAAATGGGTGCGCGCGCGCATGACGATCCTGCCGCGCCCGGTGCGGTAACCCTCCTTCACGCCGCCAACGCCGTAAATGATGCCGCGAGTGGGAAAATCCGGCGCCGGAACGATCTTGAGCAGGTCGTCGATGGTGGTTTCAGGGAAATTCAGCAGCGCCTGGCAGGCATCGATCACTTCGCACAGGTTGTGCGGCGGAATATTGGTCGCCATACCGACGGCGATGCCCGAGGAACCGTTGATGAGCAGGTTGGGTATGCGCGTGGGCAACGCGACCGGCTCCTGTTCCTTCCCATCGTAGTTCGGCACGAAGTTGACCGTTTCCATGTCGATGTCGGCCAGCATCTCGGAAGTGATGCGCTCGAGGCGGCACTCGGTATAGCGATAGGCGGCGGGCGAATCACCGTCGACGGAGCCGAAGTTGCCCTGACCGTCGATCAGCGTATAGCGCATCGAAAAATCCTGCGCCATGCGCACCAGCGCTTCGTAGGTGGCGGCGTCGCCGTGGGGATGGTACTTGCCGAGCACGTCGCCCACGACCCGCGCGCACTTCACGTAGGACCGGTTCCATACATTGTTCGCTTCGTGCATCGCGAAGAGAATACGGCGGTGCACCGGCTTCAATCCGTCGCGCACGTCGGGCAGCGCCCGTCCGACGATTACGCTCATTGCGTAGTCGAGATAGGAACGGCGCATCTCCTCTTCGAGGCTTACCGGAAGTGTTTCCTTGGCGATCTGGTCCATGCGGCGCGGGATCCCGGGGAAGAAGCTTGGAGGACGCTGAAAAAAGGGATAATTTTAGCATGCGAAGACACTGCATTTCGCCGCGACAGACCGGCATATTAGATGGACTGTCTCAATGATTTTTCTTGCGGATTTCCGTGCGCGATGCAGCGCGCCCGGTATTTCCCGCAACACGACGCAATGCTCGAGCGGCTGCCGTAACCACATCGCCGCCCGTTTCCACGGTCGAGTTATCGAGTTAGCGAGTTCGGCGGGCGTTCGTGGCTGGCCGGAGCAAAGAGGGAATTGACCGGAGTGGCCCGGCCGGTCGGCAGACCGTAAGCGGACTACGGCCGGGAACATCGCGTGGTCCGATCGCACCGGATGGGGGCGGTATGGAATGCCGGTGGACCCGGACCGAGTAAACGAGGGGGCCGGAGGGGGGTCCACGTCGTGAAATGGCCGAATTGGGCAAAGCGTTTCTTTTTGGCAACACTCGGGTAGGCCCCCCACCCGAAAAGTGTTATGATTTAAGCATAATTTGCCTTTTTTCCCCGGGGTATGCTATTAAGGCAAGTGAAGGGAGACTGAGGAAAAGTCGGTATTCCCGCTGGTCCCTATCCATCGCATAAAAAGGAGGATCAAAAATCATGAGTTCAGCAATCCGGATAACACTCATTGGGATGGCCGCGGCCGGCGCATTACTGCCGCTGACCGCGTCAGCGCAATGGAAGAACCAGGGTTATCTTACCGATACCCAGGGGAACATCGTCCGCGCCTTGGGCGCCAATGTCTGCGTGCGCACCAGTGACTGGACGCCGGCCAGGGCGGTCGCGCAATGCGATCCGGATCTGGTGAAGAAAAAGCCTCCAAAAGTTACGCCGAAGGTGAAGCCGAAGCCGTTTGTGCAGAAGCCGGTGAAGCCCAAGCCGAAGCCCAAGCCACAATTCCTCAACATCGAGCAGAAGATCGAGTTGCAGGGCATGCCGTTCGCCAAGGCCGAGATGACCCCCGCGAACAAGGCCGAGCTCGACAAATTCATGGCCAGCTTGCGTAAGGCCACGAAGGCACGCGGCCCGGTGACGTTGGGTGCGGTGATCGTTACGGGCCATACCGATCGCATCGGCAGTCTCGCCTACAACATGAAGCTGTCCGAGCGCCGCGCAGTCGTGGTGAAGGATTACATCGTGTCGCAAGGCATCGACCAGAAACTGATCTTCTGGGAAGGCAAAGCCTTCAAGCAGCCGATCCCGGTGACCAAGTTCTGCGACAACAGGATGAAGCGCAAGCAGCTGATCGAGTGTCTGGCGCCGAACCGCAGGGTGACCGTGGAAGTCGTAGGCCGTGCGCTAAATTTGAAGCCCAAGCCGAAACCTGAGGCGAAGCCGAAGCCCAAGCCCAAGGCCAAACCATAAGTTCGAGGAGCGTCATCTTAAAAGCCCTGCTTCGGCAGGGCTTTTTTTATTCCCAGCAGCTTGTCGGGCTTTCGCTGCCCCGACAAGCTGCTAAGCCTGTCGGCTCGATCCTGGCCCGGAGCTATCACTCATGCGTTCACGCCGATCGTTCCTCAAGGTAAGTCCGACAGGCTGCTAGGAGGATCGCCTGCCAGACCTGGCACCCATCGACCTCGTCGAGGCCACCTGGGTCGTTCCCATAACGCCACCCGGGGCGGTCCTTGCCGATCATGCCGTCGTGGCAGGAGGCGGGCGCATCCTGGACGTGCTCCCGGTACAACTGGCGCGGGAGCGCTATCCCGGCGCCCGGCGGATCGAGCTTGCCGGACACGCACTGATCCCCGGCCTCGTCAACCTGCACACGCACGCGGCAATGACGCTGTTGAGGGGATTGGCGGACGATCGCGCGCTGATGGATTGGCTGAACAACCATATCTGGCCCGCGGAATTGCGGCTCGCATCCCCGGAATTCGTCGAGGACGGGACGCTCATCGCATGCGCCGAGATGCTGCGCGCCGGGATTACCTGCTTCAACGACATGTATTTCTTCCCCGAAGCCGCGGGTCGGGCCGCTCTGCGAACCGGTATGCGCGCCGCGCTGGGTATGATAGTTCTCGAATTCAGCTCCCCTTACGCGACCGACGCCGCCGATTATCTGAGCAAGGGGCTCGCCATGCGCGACCAGCTCAAGGGCGAGCCGCTCCTCTCGTTCTGCCTGGCCCCGCATGCCCCGTTCACCGTGAGCGATACGACCTTCGAGAAGGTCGCTACTTACGCGAGTGAGCTCGACCTGCCGGTGCACGTGCATCTGCACGAAACGGCCGATGAGATTCGCGAAGGTCTTGCAGCGCATGGTGCGCGCCCGATCCAGCGGCTGCATGGGCTGGGACTGCTGGGGCCCAACCTGATCGCGGTCCATGCAGTGCACCTGCTCGATGACGAAATCTCGCTGCTTGCGGATCACGGCTGCCACGTCGCCCATTGCCCGTCGTCCAATCTCAAGCTGGCGAGCGGGATCGCGCCGGTCGCCCGGCTGGTGGCCAGCCGCGTCAACGTCGGCCTGGGCACCGACGGCGCCGCGAGCAACAACCGGCTCGACTTGCTCACCGAGATGCGGCTTGCGGCGCTGCTCGCCAAGGGAACGAGCGGGGACGCCACTGCGGTGCCCGCGCACGACGTGCTCGCCATGGCCACGATCAACGCAGCGCGCGCCCTGGGGCTCGATGACCGTATCGGGTCGCTCGAGCCCGGGAAATCGGCGGACATGGTCGCAGTCAACCTGGCGGCCCCGGAGCTGTCGCCCTGCTATGATCCGGTGTCCCACCTGGTCTACGCGGCGGGGCGCGAGCACGTCAGCCACGTCTGGGTGAATGGTGAGCTGCTGGTGGAGGCCGGCCGCTTGACGCGGCTTGATCCCGCGGAACTGGTCGCGAAGGCGGCCTACTGGAAGGGAAAGATCCAATGATCAACGTCGATCCCCTCGAGCTGGAGAAGTTCAGCGAGCTCGCTCACCGTTGGTGGGACCCGAATGCCGAGTTCAAGCCGCTGCACCAGATCAATCCGTTGCGACTCGCACATATCGATAGCGCCGCCGGCCTGAAAGACAAATCGGTACTCGACATCGGATGCGGCGGCGGCATACTCGCGGAGAGCATGGCCGCGCGCGGCGCGCACGTCACCGGTATCGATCTGGCGGAAAAACCTCTCAAGGTGGCGCAACTGCACCTGCTGGAATCCGGCCTCCAGGTCGACTACAGATTGATCTCTCCCGAAGCGCTGGCGGATGAAATGCCGCGCCGCTTCGATGTCGTCACCTGCATGGAGTTGCTCGAGCACGTGCCGGATCCTGCCGTGACGGTGCGGGCCTGCGGGACGCTCGCCAGGGCCGGCGGCCACGTATTCTTCTCGACGATCAACCGCAACCTCAAGTCATATCTGCTCGCGGTCGTCGGCGCCGAGTACGTGCTGCGCCTGCTGCCGCGCGGCACCCATGACTATGCCCGGTTCGTCAAACCCTCTGAACTGGCCGCGATGTGCCGCTCGGCGGGGCTGCGAGTGCTGGGGATAACCGGAATGACCTACAACCCGCTAACCAGGGTCTATGCCCTGGGACGGGATACCGACGTGAACTACATTCTGCATGCCATACAGGCGTGAATCGTGATCCGTGATCCGACGCGCATCGGAACGGACCTCAACAATTTCACGGATCACCGTTCACGGCTCACGCTTTTCCATGACAGAAGCAGTTTTCTTCGATCTCGACGGCACCTTCGCGGATACCGCACCGGACCTGGCTCTCGCCCTCAATCGCATGCGCGAAACGCGGGGGTTGCCGCCGCTGCCTCTGGCCGCGACCCGTCCCGTCACATCCCTGGGCGCGCGCGGCCTGCTGAATACGGGTTTCGGTATCGCGCCGGAGCACCCGGACTATCGCGCGATGCGCGCGGAATTTCTCGAAATCTACGAGCTCAACATCTGCCGGGAGTCACGCCTCTTTCCCGGAACGGCCGAGCTGCTCGAATCCCTGGAAGCGCGCGGGTTGCGGTGGGGAATCGTGACCAACAAGGCGGAACGTCTGGCGCGCCTCCTGCTCGGCCGGCTCGAGATGGATACCCGCGCCTGCTGCATAGTCGGCGGCGACAGCACCGCCCGCCTCAAACCGCACCCCGAACCGCTGCTTGCGGCGTGCCGCACCATCAACGCGGAGCCGGGCGCATGCATTTACGTCGGTGACGACCGGCGGGACGTCGAGGCCGGGCGGGCCGCCGGGATGAAAGTCGCCGTCGTCAAGTGGGGATATCTCAATGGCGGGGACCCCGAAAGCTGGGCAGCCGACTGGCTCCTTGAGAAACCGCAGGAACTCCTGCGGTTTCTATAGATTTCAGCAGACAATCAACGGTTTCCCCAGATCGCCGTAGTTGAGTTCGTCGCGACTGCCCCCATATGGGATAATGTAATTCGTTAACTTTTCAATTTGGCTGTCAGGCCGCTCCTGACTGCTGACAGCCAAATTGGGGGCGATCTGGTTTCGACGCAGGTTGCGAAGCAGTACAGGGCATGCCAAGGTCCAGTTACCTTGTAAAACAAGCTGGAAACACTTTAAACGCCAACGACGAGCGTTTCGCTCTAGCCGCCTAATACCGGCTAGACGCTGCA
>CAZQJF010000250.1:0-5377 GCA_964593735.1 uncultured Streptomycetaceae bacterium
TGTTGCGTCTTCGGTCCCCATGATCTGTATGCTGTAGGTGCCTGCCGGTTGCGAGGCCAGCCATTCGCGGGTCGCCTCGAACCGGGCGTCCAACGCGTCCCCCGAGCCCGTTGGCGATTTTTCCGCGGGGCTTTCCGCGGCTGTGGCCGGTGGGGTAACGGGTTCTTTGGTGGCCGCAGGGGTGGTTTCTGAGGCCGTATTTGCTGCTGTTGCGCCGACAGGCGCCACCGTTGCGGCTGGGGGGGTGGTCTCGGCGGGTGGCGAGATGGCAGGGACCGCCGTCTGAGTAGTGTCCGGTGGGTTCACTGGAAGGGATTGCTGCGCTGCAGCAGGCCGATCGGCAACCGCGGGCCGGGCTGGCGGAGCGGGGGCGGGCCGGAGAGAGTCCTGCACGAGCATATAAGCGGCAATGCCCACTACGGCGCCCGCCACGGTGAGTCCGGCACCCCACCAGAAACGCGGCTCGACGCGCCGCCGCGCCTGGTGGCTGAATTCGCTGTCGCGCACCGCCGCGTCGACGTGCTTGGTACGGACGCTGTGCGTGTTTTCCGAGAACGCCGCGAGGAGCGCCTTGTCCGCAATGAGATTTACGCGCCGCGTCAAACCCTCGGAGGCGCGGGAAATGTAACTCACCACGGACGGCGAAAACAGATCCGGGCCGCGATAGCCTGCCGCGCGCATCCGGAACATCAGGTATTCACGAATTTCCCCCGGAGCGAGCGGCTGCAGCCGGAAGCTGTGGGTGATGCGCTCGCGCAACTGGCGGATGTTCGGCCGGCTCAGGTTCTCATCGAGCTCGGGCTGCCCGAACAGCACGATCTGCAGCAGCTTGTCGTTGCGGGTTTCCAGATTGGAGAGCAGCCGGATCTCTTCGAGCGTCGCGAGCGGCATGCTCTGCGCTTCCTCCACGAAGACCACCACGCGCCTGCCGTCCGCGTAGCGCCGCAACAGATCATCCTGCAGGAACTGCATCACCTGCAGGCGCGAAGCATCGCGCGCCACGCTCAACTGAAGCTCGTAGGCGATCGCGTGCAGGATTTCCTCGGGAGAGACGCTCGGATTGGCAATGTAGACCGAGTCGACGTGCGCCGGCAGCCGCGTTTGCAGCATGTGGCACAGCATGGTCTTGCCGCTGCCCACTTCGCCCGTTACCTTGATGATGCCTTCGCCGTTGGCGACGGCGTAGATCAGGGCCTCGAGGACCGGGCCGCGGTTGCCGCCGCTGAAGAAAAACTCCGTATTCGGCGTGATCTTGAATGGCGCCTGGTTCAAGCCGAAGTGGCCGTAGTACATGGCCGGGTCCTCAGGATGCGCGCTTAGCAGGTTGATGCAAAACCCTTGAAAACCCCGTTCGTGTTGAGCGTAGCGCAGCGGAGTCGAAACATGAACGGCCGAAATTCAACGAGTTGTTCGCCCTTCGACTCCGCGCATACGCGCTACGCTCAGGACGAACGGAGTTTTGCATCACGCTGCTAGCAACCTTCAGCCGAGTTGGGGATTCGAAGGGGGCCTCAGTGTACATGAGGGCCCCTTTTCCAGATCCCTTAATCATCGTTGCGTAATTTTCCACTCATTTTGTCCACTCATTTCCTCCCATACGCCCTCATTTTCCATTGGGGCGTGCCGGCGTCTTGGCGGCGTCGGCCCCGTCCGCGTAGTTCTGCATGCGGCTGTAGAGCGTGGTGCGGTGAATACCGAGCAGCTTTGCGGCCTGTGTGAGATTGCCCTGCGTGATCATCAGCGCCGCCTCGACGTATCCACGCTCCCACTGGGCGAGCGTCTCATCGAGGTTGAAGTTCTTGTGCAGCTGAAGGTGGCGCCGCGCCGCCTCCAGCACGGATTTGAAATCCTGACCCGCCGCGAGCCCCGGCAGCTCGACGTCGAGATTTTCCATGTCGAGCTCGGCGCGGAGCTCGTCCGGGCCCACCTGCTTGCCCGAGTGCTTGGTCGTCAGGCGGATGACGATGTTGCGCAGCTCGCGCACGTTGCCCGGAAAGCCGTATTCGAGCCACACCTGCGTCGCGGGCGCGTCGAGCTCGAACGGCTCGAGACGCGACTGGCGCGCGTAGAACTCGCGAAAGTGATCGAGCAGCAGGCGCTTGTCGTCGCCGAGATCGCGCAGCGGTGGCACGTCGATAGTGAACACGGAAAGCCGGTGATAGAGATCCGCGCGGAACCGGCTCCCGCGCACTTCCTGGCGCAGATCGCGATTGGTGGCGGCCACCACGCGGGCGTTGGAAACGCGGCCCTGCGTCTCGCCGACCCGCTGGTACTCCCCGTTCTCCAGCACCCGCAGCAGCTTTGCCTGCAGCTCGTGAGGCAGCTCGCCGATTTCATCGAGGAACAGCGTCGAATCCTTCGCGTCCTCGAAATAGCCGGCGCGGGAGGTGGTCGCGCCCGTGAACGATCCCTTGACGTAGCCGAAGAGCGTGGGCTCGACCAGCGTGGGAGAGATCGCGGCGCAATTCAGCACCAGAAACGGACGCGATGAGCGCACGCTCAGCAGGTGCAGCGACTTCGCCACGAGCTCCTTGCCGCTGCCGGACTCCCCCTCGATCAGCACCGGGAACGGGGCGTCGGCGAACTGTGCCACCTGCTGGCGCAGCTTGTCGATCGGCGGGCTCCTCCCGACCAGCCCGCTGTCGGCGGCCGCGCCGAGCTCCGCATCGCGGATCTCCAGTGCGCGCTTGAGGAGATTCTTGAGGGTTTCCGGGTCAGCGGGTTTGGCGACGAACTCGATCGCACCGAGCGTGCGCGCATGGCGCGCGTTGGTTTCATCGCTCTGGCCCGACAGCACGACGATCTTGATGCCCGCGGAGTAGGCAATCAGCTCGCTGATCAGGCGAAAGCCTTCATCCGGGCGGTGCGGCGTGGGCGGCAGCCCCAGGTCGATCAGCGCGAGCTGCGGAGGGCGATCCAGCTGCCGCAGCAGGCTCTTGACCTGGGTGCGCGAGTCGGCGACATAGACCGAGAAATCCCGGCTCAGGACGAAATTGAGCGTATCGGTGATCAGCGGATCGTCGTCGACGATCAGCAGATCGGGCTTGGTCGTTTCCGCTTGCTTCACTAAGACCCCCGGTGGTCTTCAAAACCCGCGTTGAATGCCGTGCCGCTTCTTCGTTGGGACGCCCGGAACCCGGTGCTGGTCCCGGTGGCGGCGATTCGGCTTGGTTTACTACAGCCCGTCATGAATCTCCAGATGCGTATCGATGCCGCACCTTCAGCGGTGATTGTACCGCAAAGGCTTTTCTCAGGAATTCGCCGGCCGCAATTCCGGCGAATTCCTCGGCGGGCCCTCGATGCAGGTGAGAAAAGCATGCTCCAGGTCCCGCCCCCCGCACTGGCGCACCAGCTCGTCCGGGGCTCCCACGAAGCGCAGGTTCCCGTCATGCAGGACCGCCATCCGGTCGCACAGTTCGGCGGCGTCGGCGAGGGAATGCGAGGTCAGGAACACCGTGCTTCCGCCGCTGCGCAGGGCGCGCAATTCGCGCTTGAACAAAGCGCGAGCCTTGGGATCGAGGCCGCCCGCCGGCTCGTCGAGCACGTAGAGCTCCTTGCCGGAAAGCAGGCACGAGGCGAGCCCCAGCTTCTGCGTCATGCCCTTGGAATAGGCGCGCACGGGCCGGTTGAGGGCAGCGGGGTCCAGATCGAGCGCGGCAAACATCCGCGCCACCCGGATGTCATCGTACGGCGCGCGGTGAAGCCCGAGCATGTATTCCAGAAAGTCCCGTCCGGTGAGGTAGTACGGAGGGTTGAACCGCTCCGGCAGATACGCCAGCCGCGCTCGCGCCGCGGTCTCGCGGTGGGAGACGCCGAATATTTCGATGCGGCCGCGATCGGTCTCGCAGAAATCGAGCAGGCACTTGATCAGGGTGGTCTTGCCGGCGCCGTTGACGCCGACCAGGGCAAGGAATTCTCCGCGCCGGACCTCCAGCGTAAGCTCGGCGAGCGCGGCCACTCCCGCATAGGCCTTGCCCACCCGCTCGAAGCGCAGCGCCGCGTCGCTCATGCCGGCCTAACTTATCACAACTTGGTTTAAAATTACTGCTTTTCCGCCGCATGTTCGGCGCGGCGTTCCGAACGGTCCGATGGATAAGCTGGATAACCTGGATAGCCCGGTTGGCGTGAATAACTTGGATAGCTTGGAAAACCCGGATAACCTGGTCTACATCAAGGACGTCAACTTCGCGTACGACGTCCGGCCGGTGCTGAAGGGCATAACCATGACGGTTCCGCGCGGCTCGGTGGTGACGATCATGGGCCTTTCCGGCTGCGGCAAGACGACGCTCTTGCGGCTGATCGGCGGTTCGTTGAAGGCGCGCACCGGTGCGGTGCGCGTCGCCGGCCGCCTGATGAACGAGCTGACCCAGGAAGAGCTGTACGAGATGCGCCGCCGGATGGGCATGCTGTTCCAGTTCGGCGCGCTCTACACCGATCTCTCCGTCTTCGACAATGTCGCTTTCCAGATGCGCGAGCACACCCGCCTGCCGGAAAGCATGATCCGGGACCTCGTGCTGATGAAGTTGAACGCCGTCGGGCTGCGCGGCGCGCGCGATCTCATGCCCTCGGAGCTCTCCGGCGGCATGGCGCGGCGCGTGGCGCTGGCGCGCGCGATCGCGCTCGACCCCATGCTCATCATGTACGACGAGCCCTTCACCGGGCTCGATCCGATTGCGATGGGGGTGATCAGCAACCTGATCCGGCGGTTGAACGATACGCTGGGCGCGACCTCGATCATCGTCACCCACGACGTCCAGGAAACCTTGCGGATCGTCGATTACGTGTATTTCATGTCGGAGGGCGTCGTCGTCGCGCAAGGCACGCCGGACGAGATCCGCAAGTCCGACACGCCTTTCGTGCATCAGTTCGTGTGGGGCCAAATGGACGGACCGCTGCCGTTCCATTATCCGGGCGGCCCGTACGACCGCGACCTGGCGTTCGCGCCACAGCATGCTTGATCGCCCGATCAACGGCTTGCGCCGGGTCGGGCACCGGGTCGTGAACGGCGTCTGGCGGCTTGGTTACGCGAGCCGCTTCTTTGCGCTCACGCTCCTGCGCTCGGGCGTCAGCTTCCGGCGCTTCCGGCTCACAGTGAAGGAAATCTACTTCGCCGGGGTGATGTCCCTGATCATCATCGTGGTATCCGGCCTGTTTGTGGGCATGGTCCTCGGGCTGCAGGGCTACGAGACGTTGCAGAAGTACGGGTCGGCGGAGGCGGTCGGCACGCTGGTTGCGCTCTCGCTCACGCGCGAGCTGGGGCCGGTGGTGGCGGCCCTGCTGTTCGCGAGCCGCGCGGGGTCCGCCATGACCGCGGAGATCGGGCTGATGAAGGCGACCGAGCAGATCTCGGCGATGGAGATGATGGCGGTGGACCCGA
>CAZQJF010000251.1:0-5359 GCA_964593735.1 uncultured Streptomycetaceae bacterium
CGAGGTAATGGCTCCCGACGGCCAGCGCTACGACCTGCAGTTGAAGGGTGCGGGTCTGACGCCGTATTCGCGCACGGCCGACGGACGCGCGGTGCTGCGCTCCTCGGTGCGCGAGTTCATGTGCAGCGAAGCCATGCACTATCTCGGCGTGCCGACCACCCGCGCGCTCTCCCTCGTGGCGACCGGCGAACCGGTGGTGCGCGACATGTTCTACGACGGCCATCCGCAGGCCGAGCCGGGCGCCATCGTATGCCGCGTCGCGCCCTCGTTCGTGCGCTTCGGCAACTTCGAGATACTCGCCGCCGGCGACGAGCTCGATGCCCTCAAGCGCCTCGCCGACTACGTCATCCGGATGCATTTCCCGGAGCTCGGCGCGCCCTCCCCTGCAACCTACGCCCGCTGGTTCGAGGAAATCTGCCGCCGCACCGCGACCCTCATCGCGGAATGGATGCGCGTCGGCTTCGTCCACGGCGTGATGAATACCGACAACATGTCGATACTCGGGCTGACGATCGACTACGGTCCCTACGGCTGGCTCGAAGGCTACGATCCGCAGTGGACGCCGAACACCACCGACGCGCAGGGCCGCCGTTACTGCTACGGCAAGCAGCCGCACATTGCGCAGTGGAACCTGGTGCGCCTTGCCAACGCGATCTATCCGCTGATCTCCGACAAGGCGCTGCTCGAACAGGGCCTGGCGGTTTTTGGCGATGAGTTCAACAACGCCACGTCCCGCATTCTCGCCGGGAAGCTGGGCATTGCCGCGTTCGACCAGGAAGGCGACGACATCCTGTTGAGCGACCTCTTCGAAATACTGGGGGCGGTCGAGACCGACATGACCTTGTTCTATCGCCTGCTCGCCTCGGTGCCCGTGGACGGCGCCGACCCGGACGATAGCACCCTCGTCGAACCGCTGCGCCGTGCTTTCTATGCCGAGGACGCATTTGCGCCGGAGCATCTCGCCCGTCTGGCCGGGTGGCTGCGCCGTTACGCCGCGCGGGTCAGACGGGAAGCGGCGCCGGCGGCCACTCGCACAGCGCGCATGAACCGCGCCAATCCCAAATACGTGCTGCGCAACTACCAGGCGCAGCAGGCGATCGATGCGCTGGAGCGCGGCGATGCTTCGGTCCTGGAGCGCCTGATGGCGGTGTTGCAGCGCCCTTACGACGAGCAGCCCGCCCACGACGATCTCGCGGAACGCCGGCCCGAATGGGCGCGCCACAAACCCGGCTGCTCGGCGTTGTCGTGCAGTTCCTAGGACTGATGCTGCGTGACTGATGCTACGTGACTGATACGGCGTTACTACTACTGCGTAACTGACAAAGCGTGCACACGTTAGTCTATCGAGAATCGCTGGAGAGCCGTTCGTATTGAGCGTAGCGAAGCGGAGTCGAAATATGAACGGCCGCAGCCCACTACCTGGCACGCTTCGACTCCGCGCCTCGGGCGCGTAATTTATCCTGAGCCGCGTCGAAGGGCTCAGCGCGAACGGGGGATTTCAATAACTGCGGAACACGCCCGACCAGTCACGAGCCGTCAGTCACGTCCTATCAGTCACGCTCTATCAGTCACGAACTATCATGCAAAAAACCCCCGCCTACGCCGAGCTCTGCCGCACTTACACGCGCCTGCACCACTACAACCACGCCGCATCCATGCTCGGGTGGGACCGCAATGCCATGATGCCGGCCAAGGGCAACGAGGCGCGCGCCGCCGCCGAAGCCGAGCTGAACGCCTTGATCCATCGCACGCGCACCGATCCACGCCTTGCCGGGTTGCTCTCCGCCGCGGACCAGGAAGCGCTCGACGAAGCATCGCGTGCCAACCTGCGTGAGATACGGCGCGACTGGCGCGAGGCGAATGCCCTGCCCGAATCGTTGGTCGAAGCGAAGACGCTGGCCTGCGCACGAGGCGAGCACGCCTGGCGCACCCAGCGCCCGGACAACGACTGGCGCGGTTTCCTCGGGAACTTCCGCGAGGTCGTGCGCCTCGCGCGCGAGGAAGCCCGATTGCTCGCCGCCGACACGGGACTGTCCCGCTACGACGCGCTGATGGACCGCTACGAGCCGGGCGTGCGGGCGGCAGATATCGACCGGATTCTCGGCGACGTGAGGCGATGGCTCCCGGGCCTGATCGCGCGCGTGCAGGTGAAACAGCGCGAAGAAAAAGCGCTCGCTCCTGCCGGCCCGTTTCCGGTCGCCGCCCAGCGCGCGATGAATCTCGCCGCCATGAAACTGCTGGGGTTCGATTTCGAAGCCGGGCGCCTGGACGAGAGCGCTCACCCGTTCAGCGGCGGTGTGCCCGAGGACGTGCGCCTGACCACGCGCTACCGCGAGGACGATTTCGCGCAAAGCCTGATGGGGACGATACACGAGACCGGGCACGCGCGCTTCGAGCAGAACCTGCCGCGCGCATGGCTGGGCATGCCGATCGGCGTCGCGCGCTCGTACGGCATACACGAGAGCCAGAGCCTGTCCTTCGAGATGCAGCTCGCGCGCGGCAGGAGCTTCGTCGGGTTGCTCGCGCCGATGCTGGCCGCGCACTTCGGCAGCCAGCCCGCGTTCGAGGCGGACAACCTGTACCGGCTGCTCACGCGCGTGCGGCCGGGCTTGATCCGCGTGAACGCCGACGAGGTGACTTACCCGGCTCACGTGATCCTGCGCTACGAGATCGAGCGCCCGCTGATCGAAGGGGAAATCGAGGCCGAGGACATACCCGCACTGTGGAATGAAAAGATGCAGGCCCTGCTGGGCCTGGACACACGCGGCAACTTCAAGGACGGCTGCCTGCAGGACGCGCACTGGCCGGCCGGAGCTTTCGGCTATTTCCCCAGCTACACGCTGGGCGCCATGTACGCGGCGCAGTGGTTTGCCGCCATGCGGCGTGCCGTGCCGGATCTCGACGCGCGGATCGCAGCGGGCGATCTCGCTCCCGTGTTCGACTGGCTCGGCGAGAATATCTGGTCGCAGGCGAGCCGCTGGGATACGCCGGAGCTGGTGCGCCGCGCGAGCGGCGAGCCGCTGAACCCGGCGCACTTCCGCGCGCACCTGGAGCAGCGGTACCTTGGGTGCTGAACGGGAACCGAATTGCCGGTCGTTGGAACAGTATCATCCCGTTCAGCACTATGAATGCATAATAAAATGCATTCGCAGTGCGCAGCTTTTTTCCCTCACCCTCAATCCCTCTCCCGAAGGGAGAGGGAAGGCAAGCCCTTAGAAACTCTGGCGATGGCGCCACGACCCGGCAAGACCAGCGTAGGACCGACAGGCTGATGGCATCCAGCCTGCTCGCCCTGCTCGACGATATCGCTACCATACTCGACGACGTGGCGCTGCTCACGAAGGTAGCCACGAAGAAGACCGCGGGCGTCCTCGGTGACGACCTCGCGTTGAACGCCCAGCAGGTGGCCGGCGTGAGAGCCGACCGCGAACTGCCCGTCGTGTGGGCGGTGGCCAAGGGTTCGCTGGTGAACAAGGCCATACTCGTGCCAACGGCATTGGCCATCAGCGCCCTTACCCCATGGGCCGTGATGCCGCTGCTCATGATAGGGGGCGCGTTTCTCTGCTATGAAGGCTTCGAGAAGCTGGCGCACAAATTCCTCCACAGCAGGGCCGAGGACACGGCGCATCACGCCGAACTGGTACAGGCCGTGGCCGATCCGGCGGTGGATCTGGTCGCCATCGAGAAAGACAAGATCAAGGGCGCCGTGCGCACGGATTTCATCCTTTCGGCCGAGATCATCGTCATCACGCTCGGAACCGTGGCGGATGCGTCCTTCGTTACCCAGGTGTCGGTCCTCATCGGCATCGCTTTCATCATGACCGTGGGCGTTTACGGCCTGGTGGCGGGCATCGTCAAACTCGACGACGCCGGGCTGCACCTCAGCCGGCGGGGCGGCGACACGGGGTCTGCGCGGATGCTGCGCAGCCTCGGCGCCGGCATCCTCAAGGCGGCGCCCTGGCTGATGAAAGGACTGTCGGTCGCGGGCACGGCGGCCATGTTCCTGGTCGGCGGGAGCATACTCATCCACGGCGTTCCGCCGATGCTCCATTTCATCGAGAACCTGGCGCAGGGCCTGGCTGCAATCCCTGGCATCGGCGCCCTACTCGAGTTCCTGGCGCCCGTCCTGGTCGATGCGGTGGTGGGCATCGCGGCGGGCGCGCTGGTGCTCGGTGTCGTGAGCGGGGTGCAGCGCGTGCTGCGCCCGCGCACTGCAGCGCCTTGAGCCCGGATTATCTCGGGAACGAAAGATCGTTGAGAGCACTTCCAACAAAATAACCGGGGAGCATTCGTGCCAGCGAAGACCAAGCCGCTGATCATCGCGATCGAGGAGCATTACTTCGACGCGGCGATCGTCACCCACTACGACGAGTCCGAGAAGAGGCCCGCGCTGCGGCGTCGCCTCGAGGACCTGGGCGCGCAGCGCCTCAAGGATATGGACGAGGCCGGCATCGACATCCAGGTGCTCTCCCACGCCGCTCCGGGCACACATCTCATGGACGCGGCGACCGCGGTGCCGCTTGCCCGGGGCGCAAACGACAGGCTGAAGGAAGCCATCGGCGTGCATCCCGCGCGCTTCGCGGGCTTCGCCACCCTGCCCGCGGCCGATCCCGAAGCGGCGGCCGACGAGCTCGAGCGCGCGGTCACGCGGCTCGGCTTCAAGGGCGCCATGGTGCACGGCCTCACCAGGGGGGTTTTCTTCGACGACCGGCGCTTCTGGCCGATCATGGAGCGCGCGCAGGCGCTCGACGTGCCGATCTACGTCCATCCTGCCCGGCCACATCCGGCGGTGATCGAGGCCTACTACCAGGACTACGTGAAGGATTTCCCGAGCATCACCAATGCGGCCTGGGGTTTCACCGTCGAGACGGCCACGCAGGGCATACGGCTGGTGCTGAGCGGCGTGTTCGAGAAGTACCCGCGCCTGAAGGTCATTCTCGGCCACCTGGGCGAGTCGCTGCCGTTCTCGCTGTGGCGGATCGACATGGCGATCAATCGCAAGGGCAATCGCGGCACGCCGTTCCGGGACATCTTCTGCGAGCATTTCTATATCACCACCAGCGGCAATTTTTCCGATCCCGCGCTGCTCTGCTGCGTGCAGGAGATGGGCGTCGATCGCATCCTGTTCGCGGTTGACTGGCCGTACGTCGAGAACGGGCCGGGCACCGCATGGATGGAGCGGCTGCCGCTGTGCGCCGAGGACCGGGAGAAGATCCTGAACGGCAACGCGAAGCGGCTGCTCAAGATGTGAGTGATACCGCTGGCGCTGGTGATGCCGCTATCGCTGGTGACGCGGTGATCTCTTCATCACTAGCAGCCTGTCGGACTTGAAGTTCCGACACGCTGCTAAATGCAAAAC
>CAZQJF010000252.1:0-5355 GCA_964593735.1 uncultured Streptomycetaceae bacterium
CCGCGCTCTACCGGTTGCATCTGCTCGCGCGCAATATCGAGGACGAATCGAAGAACACCACCCGCTTTCTGGTGCTCGCGCAGCACGATGCGGCCCCCTCCGGACGCGACAAGACATCGCTCGTCATGTCGACGCGCAACGTGCCGGGCGCCGTGCACGAACTGCTTACGCCGCTCGCGGCGAACGAGGTCAGCATGAGCCGGTTCGAATCGCGGCCTTCGCGCACCGGACTCTGGGAATACGTCTTCTACGTGGACATCGAGGGGCACCAGCTCGACGCGAACGTGGCGCGCGCGCTCGTTGCGCTAAAAAAGAAGGCGTCGTTTCTCAAGGTACTCGGCTCGTATCCCGCGGCTGTCGCCTGAAGGGAGTGGCTCGTGGCTCGTGGCTCGTTTCTCGTGGCTCGTGCACATGGCAGCGGCACGCTGCGCGGCCGGACGCTTTACGAAAACGTGCAACGAGTAACGAGTAACGAGTAACGAGAAACGAGAAACGAGTAACGAGAAACGAGCCACTTTCATGGACATCTGCGACCTCGCCCCCGGCTACATACGCGCCATCGCCCCCTATCAGCCCGGCAAGCCGATTTCGGAGCTGGCGCGCGAGATGGGCCGCGACGAGGGTGACATCATCAAGCTCGCCTCAAACGAGAACCCCATCGGCGTAAGCCCGCTGGCGCAGGGCGCGATCGAGCGCGTGCTCGGCGGGGTCTCGCGCTATCCCGACGGCAACGGTTACGAACTCAAGCAGGCACTCTCCAGGCGCTACGGCGTGGCGCAGGAGCGCATCGTGCTCGGCAACGGGTCGAACGACGTGCTCGAGCTTGCCGCGCGCGCGTTTCTCACGCCGGATTGCGAGGCCGTATACTCGCAGCACGCATTCGCGGTATATCCGCTGGTGGTGCAGGCGGCGGGCGCCCGGGGCGTCGAGGTGGCGGCCAGGGATTACGGCCACGATCTTGCCGCCATGCGGGCGGCCGTGACGAAGAAAACGCGCCTCGTCTTCGTCGCCAACCCGAATAATCCAACGGGCACGCTGGTGCGCCAGCGGGAGCTGGAGTCGTTCATCGCGGGAGTGCCGGCGGAGGTGCTGGTGGTGCTCGACGAAGCCTACAACGAGTACCTGCCGGAGGATCTGCGGGCGGACACCATCGGGTGGCTCTCTCGGTTTCCCAACCTGGTCGTTACGCGCACCTTTTCCAAGGTCTACGGGCTCGCGGGCCTGCGCGTCGGCTACGCATTCGCCGCTCCCGGAGTCGCGGATCTCATGAATCGGGTGCGCCAGCCGTTCAACGTCAACAGCATCTCGCTCGCGGCCGCGACCGCCGCGCTGGATGATCGCGAGTTCGTGCGCAGGAGCTACGAGCTGAACCAGGCGGGCATGAGCCAGCTCGTCGAGGGCTTCGCCAGACTCGGTGTCGCGTTCATCCCGTCGTTCGGGAACTTCGTGAGCTTCGAGGTGCGCGATGCGGCGGGGGTCTATCGCAAGCTCCTGGCCCTGGGGGTGATCGTGCGCCCGATAGCGGCCTACGGCATGCCGCAGCACCTGCGCGTGACCGTGGGGCTCGAATCGGAGAACGCGCGGTTCCTCGCCGCTTTGGAGCGCTCCCTCGCTGGAACCTGAAAGGCATTCACCGCCAAGGCGCCAAGACGCCGAGAAATCAAGAGACAGGAATTGAATCGAATCTCGCAATCGCGTCAGATTTCCAGACACCCTCGGCTTGTTTTCATCGTTTTCTTACTTGGCGTCTTGTCGGTTAAATAGAACGTGGCGGCTAAATTCAGGATCGGTAAACTGGTGGTCATCGGCGTCGGGCTGATCGGTGGCTCGTTTGCGCTCGCGCTGAAGCGGGCCCGGGCCGTGAAGCTGGTGGTGGGCGTCGGGCGTAGCCGCAGCAACCTGGCAGCCGCGCTGGAGCTCGGCGTGATAGACGAGGCCACGCAGGATCCCGCCCTCGCGGTCCAGGATGCCGACCTGGTGCTGCTGGCGACACCCGTCGGCCAGATGCCCGCCATCATGGTCCGCATTGCGCCGCACCTGTCACCGCATACGGTAGTGACCGACGGCGGCAGCACCAAGCGTGACGTGGTTGCGCACGCCCGCCGTCTCCTGCCGGCGCATTTCTCCCGTTTCGTACCGGCCCATCCGATCGCGGGCACGGAGAAAAGCGGCGCGGACGCGGCATTTGCCGGGTTGTTCGAAGGCCGGAACGTCATCCTGGCGCCTCAGCAGCCGACTGCGGCGGGCGCGGTGCGGCTGGTGCGTTCGGCGTGGGAAACGTGCGGTGCGCGCGTGCTGCGCTTGAGCGCGAGGGAGCACGATGCGATTTTTGCGGCGGTCAGCCACCTACCGCACGTTGTCGCCTACGCCCTGGTCAACGCGCTGGCGCGACGGCGCAATGCAAGGCAACTGTTCGGTTTCTCGGCCGGCGGCCTGCGCGACACGGTGCGCATCGCAGGCAGCTCGCCCGAAATGTGGAGCGACATCTGCATCGCCAACCGGGACCTCCTCCTGAAAGCGCTCGACGACTACGAGAGCGAGCTCGTACGCCTGCGCGCCGCGATCGGGCGCGCCGACGCGGGCGCGCTCAAGCGTATGTTCGAGGGCGCGCGCAGCGCGCGGGCCCGCTGGCTCGTAAAGAGCCGCCCGTAGCGGACGCGCGGGGCCGGCTGCACAATACGCCATGGAACATCTCGATCTGGCGCCCATCCGGAGGGTCCGCGGCACGGTCGAGCTGCCGGGATCCAAGAGTATTTCCAACCGCATACTGCTGCTCGCCGCTCTGGCGCATGGCGAGACCCTGATCCGGGACCTGCTCGAATCCGACGACACGCGTGTCATGCTGGAGGCATTGCGCGCGCTGGGCGTCGCGTGCACGGAGGAACGCCGCCGGACGCTGCGCGTGCGGGGAGCAGGCGGAGCGTTTCCTGTAAAGCAGGCGAACCTCCACCTGGGAAACGCCGGCACTGCGTTCCGGCCGCTGACCGCGGTCCTCGCGTTGTGCGCCGGCGAATATCGGTTGTCGGGCGTCGCCCGCATGCACGAGCGGCCGATCGGCGACCTCGTCGGCGCGCTGCGCCAGCTCGGCGCCGGGATCGAATACCTGGGCCGCGAAGGCTATCCGCCCCTCGCCATACACGCGGCGGCAATCCGCGCGGGCGGCGACGTGAGGGTGAGCGGCAGCGTTTCGAGCCAGTTCCTGACCGGCCTGCTCATTGCGCTGCCGTTGACCGGCGCGAGAACCATCGTGCACGTGGAAGGAGATCTCATTTCGAAGCCATACGTCGAGATCACGTTGAATACGGTGCGGCGCTTCGGCGTCGAGATCGAGCGCCGGGACTGGACCGCGTTCACGATTCCCGCGGGGGCGCGCTACACCAGTCCCGGTGAGATCCACATCGAGGGCGACGCGTCGTCCGCCTCGTATTTCCTTGCCGCGGGCGTCATCAGCGGGCTGAGAGGCGGCGGGCCGGTCCGCGTGGAGGGCGTGGGCCGCGCGAGCATACAGGGCGACGTCCGCTTCGCCGAAGCGCTGGAGCGCATGGGCGCGAAGATCGTGATGGGCGAGAACTGGATCGAGGCGGGCGCCGGCCCCGAGGCCGCCAGCCGCGGGAAGCTCGAGGCCATAGACGCTGATTTCAATCACATTCCGGATGCCGCCATGACCGCTGCCGTGACTGCGCTGTTCGCCGAGGGAACGAGCACCCTGCGTAACATCGGCAGCTGGCGGGTGAAGGAAACGGATCGCATTGCGGCCGTGGCCGCCGAGCTGCGAAAGCTGGGCGCGAAAGTGGAAGAGGGGCCGGACTATCTGCGAATCATCCCGCCTCCCGCCTCCCGCCTCACGCCTGACGCTTCGATCGACACGTACGACGATCACCGCATGGCGATGTCTTTCTCGCTCGTCGCGCTGGGCGGGGTTGCGGTTCGAATCAACGATCCGGGCTGCGTTGCCAAGACGTTTCCGGAGTACTTCAACCTGCTTGCATCCATTTCGGAAAAATGAGCGGAGTCGCAGAGTCGCAGAGTCGCAGAGTCGCAGAGTGTAGGCGTGACTGACCACCCCCCTCCCGTCATCGCGATCGACGGCCCCTCCGCGTCGGGCAAGGGCACGGTGGCACAGGCAGTCGCTGCGAAGCTGGGGTTTCACTACCTCAACAGCGGCGCGCTGTACCGGACCGTGGCGCTCGCCGCGAAAAAGGCAGGAACGCGCCTGGACGACGAAGCCGCCCTGGCGGCGTTCGCCCGGAACCTGGAGGCGCGATTCGTCGGGGACACGGTCGTGCTCGAGGGCAGCGACATCACGGACGCGATTCGCTCCGAGGCGATCAGCGCGGCAGCATCCGAAATCGCCGCACGACCGGCCGTCCGGGACGCCCTGCTCGAGCGTCAAAGAGGCTTCCGCCGGCCGCCGGGACTGGTCGCGGACGGCAGGGATATGGGCTCGGTGGTTTTTCCCGATGCAACCCTCAAAATCTTCCTTACCGCGAGCCCTGAAGAGCGGGCGGCACGGCGACATAAACAGTTGATGGTAAAAGGAATGGGTGCTACTATGACCGCCCTTTTGCAGGATATCCGGACCCGCGATGCGCGTGACAGCGAACGGGCCGCGGCTCCCCTGCAACAGCGCGCGGACGCCGTGTTGATCGATACCACCCACATGTCGGTGGCGGAAGCGGCGGCGCAGGTGCTGGCGCTATACAAACAGGCACCCAGGGCGCCATGAGGGTCACCCGGACCTCGTGGTTTTTTAACCAGCCCCGCCGGAAACGGCGGGCATACGACAGTCTGAATCCGAAATGATGAAAACGCCTTCCCCGGCCGTATCCACGAAAAGCCCCTCCCCCGTAGCCGCATCCCCGGAATCCTTCGCCGCGCTGTTTGAAGAGAGCCTCTCCCGCAAGGAAATGCGGGTGGGGGAAGTGATCACCGCGGAGGTTATCCGGGTCGATGACAACTACGTGGTGGTCAATGCAGGTCTCAAGTCCGAGAGCTACATTGCGCTGGATGAATTCCGCAGCGATCGTGGGGAAATCGAGGCCAAGCCCGGCGATTTCGTGAAAGTCGCGATCGAATCCCTCGAAGACGGCCACGGCGAAACGCGGCTGTCCCGCGAAAAGGCCAAGCGCCTCGCGGCGTGGCTCGATCTGGAGGAAGCACTGGAGAAGGGCACGGTGGTGAGCGGCGTCATCAACGGCAAAGTCAAGGGCGGTCTCACGGTGACGGTCAACGGCATACGCGCCTTCCTTCCCGGTTCGCTGGTCGACATCCGCCCGGTAAAAGACACCACGCCGTACGAAAACAAGCAGATGGATTTCAAGGTCATCAAGCTCGACCGCAAGCGCAACAACGTCG
>CAZQJF010000253.1:0-5355 GCA_964593735.1 uncultured Streptomycetaceae bacterium
GATTTTTAAATCTGTGTGTATCTGTGTGTATCTGTGGCTGAGTCCTGCTTTTCGTTTTCGCCTGGTGTCCTGGTAGCCGCATGAGCGATTACCCCGTTATCACCTGGACCGAGGCGGGCGAGACCCGCTCCGCCCGGTGGCGCTCCGAGCGCGGAGTGCCGCCGCCCCGGCGCGTGGTCATTGCCGACGACGTCACGACGGCCGACGCCGCGTATCGCCTTGCAAGCGAGGGGACCGCGCTGCTGTGGCGGGGTGATTTCCAGAACGCTCGCCAGTTGCTCGAGGCGCTGGGGCGCCGGATCGACAGGAAATCCCGCAAGCCCCGACCGCCGTCCCGGTCCGACGATTCATTGCCCCTGGTCATGTCCGCCGAAGCGTTCCACCTGCATCGCCAGGCCCAATCGCAGCGGGCGCGCACGCTGGGGATGCTGCTCCTGCCGTTGACAGCGGACTACAGCGTGCCCCTCAAGCGCGCGCCCGACGTGCGGGAAGCCTGCGCCGGAGCCTATGGGCCGCCAACGGAAGCGTCGGTCGTCTCGCTGCGCGAGCTGCTGGGCCTGATCGGTGCGCACGAATGGCGCAGGAAAGGCGTTGAGATTCCCGCGTTGGGCGGCCGCATCCATCCTCACTACGGCGTGGTCGCGCCGGTACGCAGCGAATACGTGGACCTGGTGGCCGGGGCGCCGTGGCCGCCCTCGTCAGATTCAAGCCCGCCCGGTCTTGCCTTCGACATAGGCACGGGAACCGGCGTGCTGGCCGCAGTGCTGGCGCGGCGCGGCGTCGCGCGCGTCGTGGCTACCGATCAGGATCCGCGCGCGCTCGCGTGCGCCCGCGAGAACCTTGAGCGTCTCGGCCTGGCCGCACAGGTCGCGGTCATGGAGACCGATCTCTTTCCGGAGGGGCGGGCGCCGCTCGTGGTGTGCAACCCGCCGTGGCTGCCGGCGCGGCCCAGCTCGCCTCTCGAGCGCGCGGTATTCGATCCGGGGAGCCGCATGCTGCTCGGATTCATCGCGGGACTGGCCGCGCATCTCGAAGCGGGGGGCGAAGGGTGGCTGGTGCTCTCGGATCTGGCCGAGCACCTGGGTTTGCGCTCGCGGTCCGAGCTGCTGGCGGCATTCGACGCGGCGGGGTTGGAGGTCGCGGGACGGACAGACGTCACGCCGAGACATCCCAAAGCCTCCGACGACGCCGACCCGCTGCATGCCGCGCGCGCGGCGGAGCTGACGTCGCTCTGGCGGCTAACCAGCGGTAAGCAGTAAGCGGCAAGCGGTAAGCCGACCGCACTCACTGCTAACTAGAAGCCATCTCAAAAACCCTGATTGACGTGCGAGTGAAGATGAAAAACAGACAGGATGACAGGATTTACAGGATCTTTTTTAGGTTGCAATCCTGTTCATCCTGTTAATCCTGTCGGTGTTCCGTTCTCGAAACCAGTTCTAGTCACTGGTCACCGCTCACTGCCTGGCGGCGGTCCACTTGCTCGTCGCGCGCCCCTGCGCCAGCCCCGCCATCGACTCGCCGTTCACGCGGCCCGAGTATTCGACCGCATTGACCGTAAAGCGGATTTCATTTCCGCGCAGGCGGCCGTTCTCGACCGGCAGGCTGATGCCGTTCGTCTCGTACGTGCCCGAAATGTATTGAAACTCCTGTTCGAGCGTCAGCTCTCCCTGCGGCAGCCGCCACGTGCCTGCCACCTTGGCCGGAACGATGTACAGGTGCGCGCCGCACCAGCTCGCGCACAAGTCGAGCGTGCCCGATTCGTCCGGTTCCCATCCGCCGCCGATCTCGTAGGTATTCGAGACGATGCGGGTGCCCGGCCTCAACCCGAAAAACTTGGGCGCCAGCCGGGTCAGGTTGTCGGGGATCAGGAACAGCACCAGCGCGTCGGCGCGGGAGATGTCGGCCTCGAACATGTCGCCCTGGACGAAGGTCGCTTTGTCGGCGACGCCCGCCGAAACCGCCGCGCGCCTGGACAATTCGACCAGGTCCGGGTTGTATTCGACCCCGAGGGCCCGCGCGCCCCGCCGGGCCGCGGCGATGACGTTGCGCCCGTCACCCGAGCCGAGATCGACCACGTAGTCGAGCGGCGTGACGCGCGCCATGTCGAGCATCTTCTCGACCATGCCGGGCGGCGAGGGGATCCAGACCACGTCCTTGCCCTTCTGCCCCATTCTTGGCTCGTACGGGGCGGGCGAGGTCTGCGCCCGCACGGGACCGCCGGAGAAAACCAGAAAGCACAGGCTCAATAATCCCAATTGGCGGCGAACGATGGTCAAATCATTTCTCCCAGGAGGGTCTCGGACTTGTTTCCGACACGCTGCTAATATATGAACCGTTACAGCCTGTCGGCTCGGCGATAATCAGGATCGACTCCCGATTCGCCCGGATTGAGCTTATATTCGCGTCGAATCCGACAGGCTGAAAAGAATATCATGGCGCCTCGCATCGGGTACCCGCTGCATTTCGGAATAAAATCCGCTGCTCACATAATGGAATTGTGGAATGGTGATGGCCAGGAAGAATGGTTGGGGACTCATCGGCACGGGCAGGATAGCCGACGATCGCGTATTGCCCGGGATCACCGCGTGCGCGGGCAACGAGCTCGTAGGCATCGTCAGCCGCGACCAGGGGCGCGCAGATGCCTTTGCCAAAAAGTTCGGCGCGCAGCATGCGTACACCAGTTACGACGACCTCCTGCGCAATCCCGACGTTACGGTCGTGGCGGTACACACGCCCAATTCGCAGCATGCGGGGCAGGTGATAGCGGCCGCCCGCGCCGGCAAGCACGTATTCTGCGACAAGCCGATGGCGACGAGCGTTGCCGATGCCGAGCGCATGGTGCGGGAATGCGAGAAAGCGGGCGTCAGGCTCGGGGTCAATTTTCACAACCGGTTCATGCCCTGCTTCATCGAGACCCGGCGCATCATCGCGAGCGGCGAGATCGGCGACGTGAATCTGGTGCAGCTGGAGGCGAGCCCCGGCGCGCGTCCCGGCGGCAGGCTCGCGACCTGGCGCGTCGATCCCGGGATGGCGGGGCTGGGCACCACGATGAGCATCGGCGTGCACGTGTACGACATCCTGCGCTATCTGCTCTCGTCGGAGATCACCATGGTGTCGGCATTCTTCGACACGCCGCGCAACGTCATGGAAGAGACCAACCTGTCGCTGTTCCGCTTCGCGAACGGCGCCCTCGCCCAGCTGAGTGTCCATGAGAAATCGCCGTTCCCGCATAACGATTTCGTACTCTACGGCTCCAAGGGCCGCCTCACCGGCAAGGGCCTGACCCGCAGCCGCGCGGGGGGCGTGCTGGAGATCGCGACAGCGGACGGGAAGACACGCACCATCGATTTTCCGGCTACCAACGCGCACGCCGCGTGCGTGGCGGGGTTCAGCGATGTCCTGCTCGGCAAAGACGTCCCTTTCGCCACCGGTACCGATGGCCTGCGCAGCACGCAGCTCACCGAGGCGATGGCAAAGTCGGCATGGGACGGGACGCACGTGAGGCTGGCGTACTGAACTGCGCAAGAGCGTGATCCGTGATCCGTGATCCGTGAATCGTGAATCGTGAGCATGAATCGTGGGTGGATAATGTGTGATGGGGTGATGAGTGAACGCACGGTTTATTTCAGTCGGCTCACGGCTCACGCTTGTTGGCGATGGGTGATGGGTTATCGGATCACGGATCACGGATCACGCTTTTCTTAAATTCCAGAGGTGACATCATGAGCGCAACGGCAATCGCAGAACCGAAAGCATCCACGGGGTACGAAACGCTGGCCCTGTA
Source organism: uncultured Streptomycetaceae bacterium (assembly GCA_964593735.1). Lineage (GTDB taxonomy): Bacteria > Pseudomonadota > Gammaproteobacteria > Burkholderiales > SG8-41 > SG8-41. The sequence continues at coordinate 3,785 of CAZQJF010000253.1, forward strand.
CATCGACGGCAAGTTCGTGCAGGCGGAAGGCCGCAAGACCGAGTCCGTGCTGAATCCGGCCAGCGGGGAAGTCCTTGCGCAGCTGCCGCATGCCAGCCGCGAAGATCTCGACGCCGCGCTGGCCGCCGCGCAGCGGGCATTTACCACGTGGAGCAGGACTTCTCCGCTCGAACGCTCCGCCATATTGCGCAAGGTGGCCGAGCTGGCGCGTGCACGCGCCGATGCGATCGGGCGAAACATCACCCTCGACCAGGGCAAGCCCGTCGCCGAGGCGGTCGGTGAAGTTACCGTCTGCGCCGAGCACGCCGAATGGCACGCCGAAGAATGCCGCCGCATCTACGGCCGCGTCATCCCGGCGCGGCGCTCCGACGTGCGCCAGCTGGTGCTGCGCGAGCCGGTGGGCGTGTGCGCCGCCTTCACGCCGTGGAACTTCCCGTTCAACCAGGCGATACGCAAGATGGTGGCGGCGTTGGGCAGCGGCTGCACGCTCGTGCTGAAGGGTCCCGAAACCGCCCCCAGCGCCGTCGTGGCGCTCGCCCGCCTGTTTCACGACGCCGGCCTGCCGGCCGGCTGCCTGAACATCGTATGGGGCGTTCCCGGCGAAGTCTCCGAATATCTCATCAAGTCGCCGATCGTGCGCAAGGTCTCGTTCACCGGCTCGATCCCGGTCGGCAAGCAGCTAGCCGCGCTCGCAGGCGCGCACATGAAGCGCGGCACCTGGGAGCTGGGGGGACATTCGCCGGTGATCGTGTTCGACGACGCCAACGTGGAGCAGGCCGCCATCACGCTGGGCAGGCTCAAGGTGCGCAACGCCGGCCAGGTCTGCGTGTCGCCCTCGCGCTTCTTCGTGCAGAAGGGCGTCTACGACCGCTTTGCCGCCAAGTTCATCGAGACGATGAGCTCGACCAAGGTGGGCGACGGGCTGGACAAAGCCACGCAGATGGGGCCGCTCGCGCACGCGCGGCGGGTGGACGTCATGCAGGCGTTCGTCGAGGACGCCCGCTCGCACGGCGGCGAGATCGTGTTCGGCGGCGCCCGCCTGAAAAGTCCCGGCAATTTCTTTTCCCCGACCATCGTCACCGGGCTGCCGGACCACGCGAAGCTGATGACCGAAGAGCCGTTCGGGCCGATAGCGCCGCTTGCGCCGTTCTCCGATCCGGCGGAGGCGATACGCCGCGCGAACAGCCTGCCGTACGGGCTGGCAGCCTACGTTTTCACGGAGTCGCTCAAGACCGCGACGAACGTGTCGAACGCGCTCGAGTCCGGCATGATCAACATCAACCACTTCGGCATGGCGCTGTCCGAAACGCCGTTCGGCGGCGTCAAGGACAGCGGCATAGGCAGCGAGGGCGGAGCGGAGACTTTCGATGGCTACCTGGTGACGAAGTTCGTCACTCACTGCTGATCAGGTCGGATACGGCGTGGCAGATAAGGCGTCCCGGATACCAATGCCACTACCTTAGGCCTGTTTGCTTTGAACTTCAGACAGGATTAACAGGATGAACGGGATCTCAAAATCAGGTGCCGGGCAACCGGTGTTTGTGGGTTTTGATCGCTATTTATCCTGTCAA
>CAZQJF010000254.1:0-5354 GCA_964593735.1 uncultured Streptomycetaceae bacterium
TATGTACTCGGCTCGTTCATCGCTGAGGCCCGATGCCCATGTAGGACCGGTTACCGCTCATAGCCGGCGGGCGACGGCCCGCCGGCTATTTGAACTGCGTATTCATGTGCCGCAGCCGCTCCGAGAGCGCCTTCAGCAGCGACAGGCTGAAATCGGGCTTGGTCTTCACGAACAGCAGGAAGTCCTTGCGGTTGATCGACAGCAGGGAGCAGTCGGTCTCGGCGGTGGCGGTGCCTATGCGGGGCTCCTGGTCGACGAGCGCCATCTCTCCGACGACGCCGCCGGGCCCGATCTTCTCGACCACCCTGCCCTTGAGCGCCACCGCGACACGCCCTTCGAGCACCAGGTACATGTACGCGCCCACTTCGCCCTCCGTGATGATCACCTTGTGCGCGGGCGCGTAGAGGGGCGCATGGCCCTCGAACTCCGCGACGAGATCGGCCAGGACCTTCTTGTCGAACACGCTGCGCTTACTCAGGGATTCATCGTCGGACAGGACGCGACTGCCGGTCAGCAGGGTGATCGCCTGCCGCAGCCGGCTGATGATGATCATCATGAGCATCAGGGCAAAATCGGGCTTCTTTTCGATCGCCTTGCGGAACTGCCTTTCATCCAGCGTGATGACGCGGCATTCGGTCTTCGCCATCGCCGTGGCGCTGCGGGGGATCTGCCCCAGCGTGGCCATCTCGCCGAATATCGAGTCTTTGCCGACGGTGTCTATGACCTTGTTCCGGACGATGAGGCTTACTTCCCCGTCGACCAGAAAGTACATCTTTGCGCCCTTGGAGAACAGGCCGCCGGTTTTTTCGTTCTCGACGAAGAAGGGCTTGCCCTGGGGAACGGTCTCGGCCGTCCCGGCAGATTTGAAAAACGCGTGGGCGACGGCCGGGTCGTAGATCTTCGTGCGGGCGGGCGTGACGAAATTCAGGTCTTCCATCTTCCTCCTCCTGCTGCATTTCCGGGGGACTCTCGCAGCATACCGCAAGCGCCGGGGTCCCCCACGAATTATGAATGTAGCTATTCCTTGCTCTCCACCCGCGCGCCGGCTCGGCCCTTCGCGAAGGTGATCTGTAACTCCTCTCCCACTGCGAGCGAAGCACCATCGCGCACGATCGTGCCTGCCGTGGTTTCGGTAATGCTGTAGCCGCGCTCCAGCACGTGGTGCGGGCTCAGGTGCTTGAGATGAGCCTCCGCGCCGGTCAAAGCCGTTCTCGCGGCATCGACCCGGCCCCGGGCCGCGTGCCGCAGGCGCCGCGCCAACTCCGCGATGGCGGTGGAGAGCACCTCAGGATCCGGGCCGGTGGCGACCAGCCGTTGCGCGAGGTCGCGCACGCGCCACGTCTCATTCTCCAGGCCGTGCCGCCACGAGCCGCGCAAACGCTGCTCGAGATGCGCGAGCGACGCGCGCTGGCTGCGGATGCGCTCTCCCGGGTGGGTGAGCCGCCGCGACAGAAAATCGAGCCGCTGCATCCGGTCTTCGATGGCACGGGTCGCGCAACGCAGCAGGCGGCCGGCGGATTGCAGCAGCGTCGTGGCGAGATCGGCGCGGCTCGGAGTCGCGCGCTCCGCGGCACCCGTCGGCGTCGGCGCGCGCGCGTCGGCGACGAAGTCGGCGATAGTGAAATCCGTCTCGTGGCCTACACCCACGACCACGGGAATGGCGCTGGCCACGATCGCCCGTGCCACGACTTCCTCGTTGAACGCCCACAAGTCCTCGATGCTGCCGCCGCCGCGGCAGACGATGAGCAAGTCGCATTCCATGCGCGCGTTCGCCACGCCGATAGCCGCCGCGACGCTCCGCCCCGCCCCTTCGCCCTGCACGGGCGTTGGATAGATGACGACCGGCAGGCCCGGCATCCGGCGTTTGCAGGTCGTCAGCACGTCGCGCAACGCCGCGGCCTGCGGCGAAGTCACGATGCCGATTACTTGCGGAAAGCGCGGCAGCGCGCGCTTGCGCGCGGGTTCGAACAGCCCTTCGCGCTCGAGCTTGAGCTTCAACCGTGCAAACGCTTCGTAGAGGGCGCCGAAGCCCGAGCGGCGCATGGTCTCGACGCACAACTGGAATTTGCCCCGCGCCTCGTAGATGGTCGGGAACGCCCGCAATTCGACCTGCATGCCGTCCTGCGGCTGCCAGCCCACGAGCTGGGCCTTGTTGCGGAACAGCACGCACTCGACCTGCGCTTCGGCGTCCTTCAGCGTGAAATAGCAGTGTCCGGATCCATAGCGCTTGCAATTCGACACTTCACCTGCGACCCACATGAGCGGGAGCTGCCGCTCGAGCAGATGGCGCGCCAGCCGGTTCAGCTCGCTGACCGATATGACCTGCGGCAGCGCCGGCGCAAGGAGTTCTGTCGTCGATTCCAGCATCGCCTCATTTTAGTGCGGGTCCCGCGTCTTGCGGCTAGTCAAACCGGGTAGCGGGAAGAGATTTCCGGCAGCGGATAGCCGTGCGCGGGATCTCGACCGGCACTATCAATCAGCCTGCTATCTAACTAGATGATTTTTTTATTTAATATTAATGCACCGTACGTTTAGCACCGGTGAAAGCCGTATCAAGGAGCCTGCCTCGCACACTTGCGCCAACAGGTTATACACACCCTTATTCGCTGCTTATCCACAATCCTCCCGGCAGACAAAAAATGATTGTCGAAGGGCCCTTACGACGCAGTTTTAACCAACTTTCTGAATCCTCGCTTGCTGAAAACTCATCGGACGGATAAATTACCGCCACACTTTTACGGAGGGACTGTCCGCGTGTTCGCCTTAATCGAAGCTGCCGGATGGCCGATCTGGCCGCTGCTCGTGACCTCGGTCATCGCGCTGGCGATTATCGGCGAGCGTCTGTGGTCGCTGCGCGAGAGCGTGGTCATGCCGAAAAACCTGCTCCCGCAGGTGATATCCGAATACCGCCAGAATGGCGTTAGCATGCCGCTGCTATCCCGGCTCTCCAATGGGTCCCCCCTGGGCCAGGTATTTGCTGCGGGACTCAAGAACCTCAAGAGCCCGCCGGGGGTCATTAAGGAAGCCATCGAGGAGGCCGGCCGTTCGGTCGCGATCGATCTGGAGCGCTTCCTCACGAGTCTCGGCACGATAGCCGCCATCGGGCCGTTGCTTGGACTGTTCGGGACGGTGATCGGCATGATCGAGATCTTCGGCTCGCAAACACCGCAGGGCGGCAATCCGCTCGTGCTCGCGCACGGCATCTCGATTGCGCTCTACAACACGGCGCTGGGTCTCGTGATCGCGATCCCGTCCATGATTTTCTACCGGTATTTCCGCGCCAAGGTGGACGTAATGCTGGTCGACACGGAACTGCAGGCGATCAAGCTCGTGGAAATCATCCACGGCGAGCGCCAGGCATGAGGTTTCGGCCGCGCGCGTTTCGGGAAGATCCCGAGATCAACTTCATTCCGTTGATCGACGTGCTGCTCGTGATCCTGATCTTCCTGATGGTCACGACCACTTACTCGCGCTACGCCGAACTCCAGATCAACCTGCCGACCGCCGAAGCCGAGCGCCAGCCCGAACGGCTCGACCAGATCGACATCGGCGTCGATACGCAGGGAAACTATTCGATCAACCGGCGGGCCCTGGTCGTCAACGGCCCGATCCCCCTGAGCCAGGAAATGCGCAAAGTCGGCGCAGGCATGAAGGAACCCGTGGTGGTCATCAGCGCCGACGCCCGCGCCCCGCACCAGGCCGTGATCAATGTCATGGAAGCCGCCCGCATGGCCGGTTACGGCAAGATCACCTTTACGACGCAAGCCGCGTCGAAGTGAGCGGTGACTCGTGACCGGTGAATGGTGTTGAACAGCTCCGTCATCGATCCATCCAGTCACTAGCAACTTGATGCAAAACTTTTGAAAGCCCGTTCGTGTTGAGCGTAACGCAGTGGAGTCGAAACATGAACGACAGGAATTCAATGAATTGTTCACCCTTCGACTCCGTGCGTACGCGCTACGCTCAGGGCGAACGGGGTTTTACATCACCCTGGTAGTCACCGGTCACTGGTCACACAGTTTCATGGCCTGGCTCGCGGCGCACTGGGATCGAGTCACGCCGGTTTCCGCCCTGCTGTATCCCGTGAGTCTCGCTTTCCGGGGTCTGGTCGCGTTACGGCGTGCGCTCTATCGGACCGGACTCGCCGCGACTTACAAGCTGCCCGTGCCGGTTATCGTCGTTGGCAACATCACGACCGGAGGCACCGGCAAGACGCCGACCGTGCTGTGGCTCGCGAACTATCTGCGCGGGCACGGTTACGTGCCGGGTATCGTGAGCCGCGGCTACGGCGGCACGCACACCGCACCCCACCGCGTTACGCTCGATGCCGATCCGCTCGCCTTCGGAGACGAGCCGGTCCTGCTCGCGCGCCGCAGCGGTTGTGACGTATGGATCGCGGCCGACCGCGCCGCCGCGGCGCGCGCGCTCATCGCGGGGCAACCCGCGTGCAACGTGCTGATCAGCGACGACGGCCTCCAGCACTATCGCCTGGCCCGGGATGTGGAGATCTGCGTGATCGACGCGACACGCGGGCTCGGCAATGGATGGCTGCTCCCTGCCGGTCCGCTGCGCGAGCCTTCGGCCCGGCTCGCCGGCGTGGACGCGATCGTGATGAACGGCGCATCCCCGGAAACGCCCGAAGTCCTGCGGCCGCTGGCGTCTCTCGGCGGCCGCGGGCAATTCCGTATGACGCTGGAGGGACGCGAGTTCCACAACGTGCTCAATCGCGGGCATCGCGCCGGCCCCGAGCATTTTCGCGGCCGCCGGGTGCACGCGGTGGCCGGGATCGGCAATCCCGGGCGGTTTTTCAGCCTGCTTCAGGGCCTGGGCCTCGACTTCACCGCCCATGCGTTTCCCGATCACCATCCCTACCGGCCTTCCGATATTTCGTACGCGGACGCCGATGCCATCGTGATGACCGAAAAGGATGCGGTAAAATGCCAGCCATTCGCCGCTGAAACGCACTGGATGCTGCCGGTGGATGCCGAGATGGAACCCCGCTTCGGCGAATTCGTGCTGCGCAGGCTGAAAGAATCTGAATTAGCCACGGATAAACACAGATGAACACAGATAATTCAAACCGGGTAACGTTCTCCACACGGAATAGCATCCGTGTTTATCTGTGTGTATCTGTGGCTGATTTCTGTTCTGCGTTGTAGAGACAGACCCTGGCGACTGCGCATGGACAACAAGCTGCTCGACATCCTGGTGTGCCCCCTGTGCAAGGGGCCTCTCGTCTATCGCAAGGCGCAGAACGAGCTCGTATGCAAGCCGTGCCGGCTCGCTTACGCCGTCCAGGACGACATCCCCATCATGCTCGAGGACGAGGCCAGGAAACTTCCTCCAGAGGAGGA
>CAZQJF010000255.1:0-5347 GCA_964593735.1 uncultured Streptomycetaceae bacterium
GCCATGCCACGCCCCAGACCAACGACGTGGAGGTCGATTCCCGCGGCCTCGTCTATACGGTAGACCGTCATTGCGGCTTCGACATACTCGAGTTCGGTGGCGCGTGATGCGGCAGGATTTAGCCGCAGATACAGATTTCAATAGCAAAGGCCAGTTCATTTAACCGCCGATGGCCGCCGATGGCCGCCGATGAAATCGGACCCAACCACAACAAATGGAAAATCCGCGCGAAATGCAGAGATGCCCGATCTACTCCAAGCAGTGCTCTTCAGCGCCCATTCACGTTTCACCGGCCTTGTGCGTTCCGTGTCCATTGCTCTTCCTGAAGTTATCGGCGGCCATCGGCGGCCATCGGCGGTCTATATGCCTTTGACCTTGTTCAAATTGGTCCTTGAGCTGGGTTCCAGTAACCGTTAGCTGCAATATCGACGCCAAGAGTTCAGAATCATCGCGTGGGCTACTCGCACACCGTTGGTGGGACCGTCTACCGCTTCGCGGACCTGAAAGACCTTTTGGCGAAGGCTACGCCGCTGCGCTCCGGCGACGTGCTTGCCGGAATCGCCGCCGCCACCGCGGAGGAGCGCATGGCGGCGCGCATGGCGCTCGCCGAGCTGCCGCTGAAGCGCCTCCTGGAAGAATCGGTCGTCCCATATGAGGACGATGAGGTGACGCGTCTCATCGCCGACACGCACGATGGGCGCGCGTTCGCGCCGATCGCCCACCTGACCGTCGGCGATTTCCGCAACTGGCTGCTCGCCGATACGACGGGCGCCGCGGCGCTCGCTGCAGCGGCGCCCGGGATTACGCCGGAGATGGCGGCCGCGGTGTCCAAGCTGATGCGCAACCAGGACCTCATCCTCGTGGCGCGCAAATGCCGGGTCGTGACCCGGTTCCGCAACACCATAGGGCTCGCCGGACGCCTTTCGGTGCGTATCCAGCCGAATCATCCCACCGACGACCCGCGCGGCATCGCGGCCTCCATCTTCGACGGGCTCCTCTACGGCTGCGGCGACGCCGTAATCGGCATCAATCCCGCGGGCGACGGGCTGCCGGTGTTCACGCGGCTGTGGCATGCGCTCGACGAGCTGATCCACCGGCTCGAGATTCCGACGCAATCGTGCGTGCTCACTCACGTCACGAACCAGATCCGCGCCATCGAGGCCGGCGTGCCCGTAGACCTCGTGTTCCAGTCGATCGCCGGCACGCAGAAAGCCAACGAGAGTTTCGGCATTTCGCTGTCCCTGCTGGCCGAAGCGCGGGCCGCCGCCCTGTCGTTGAGGCGGGGAACCGTCGGCGAGGACGTGATGTACTTCGAGACGGGACAAGGCAGCGCCCTGTCGGCCGGCGCGCACGGCGGCGTCGACCAGCAAACCCTTGAGGCGCGCGCCTACGGCGTCGCCCGGCACTACAAGCCGCTGCTGACCAACACGGTGGTCGGTTTCATCGGCCCGGAGTATCTCTATGACGGCAAGCAGATCGTGCGCGCCGGCCTCGAGGACCACTTCTGCGGCAAGCTGCTCGGCGTGCCGCTGGGCGTCGACGTCTGCTACACCAACCACGCCGAAGCCGACCAGGACGACATGGACACGCTGCTCACGCTGCTCGGCACGGCGGGCGTGACCTACATCATGGGCGTGCCCGGGTCCGACGACGTCATGTTGAACTACCAGAGCACCTCGTACCACGACGCGCTCTACCTGCGCAACGTCCTCGGCCTGAAGCGCGCGCCCGAGTTCGAGGCCTGGCTGGAGACGATGCAGCTCATCGACGCCGAAGGCATGCTGCTGCCGACGCGCTCCGACAACCGGTTGCTGGCCGCGGCGATATCCCTGGAGGCGTAGCTGAATGATGGATACAGCCTCCCAGGAAGCTCCAAACACGTCATCCTCGCGAAGGCGGGGAACCAGTTACGAACAGAATCGCCTGGGTTCCCGCCTGCGCGGGAATGACGACTCCGGGGCTGTTCAGAACCTCTCTGATGGGCAGGTGCGCCGGTGAGCCTCGTTATCACGAATCCTTGGCAGGCACTGCGCCGCTACACGCCGGCGCGCATCGCGCTCGGCCGCGCGGGCCCTGCCCTGCCGACCAGGGAAGTACTCGAGTTCGGCCTGGCGCATGCGCGCGCCCGTGATGCGGTGCACTGCGCGCTCGACGCGGACCGGATCGGGGAGGAATTGAGGAGCGCCGGTTACGCGCCGGTGCGCGTGCACAGCAGGGCGCCGGATCGCGCCACCTACCTCGTGCGCCCCGACCTTGGGCGCCGCCTCGACGATGAGAGCAGAGAACGGCTCAATGGCGCCGCGGAGCTGGTCGTTGCCATCGAGGACGGACTTTCCGCGCTCGCCGTGCAAAGCCACGCGGTTCCCCTGCTGGGGGAGCTCGTGCGCCTTTCCGCCAGGCGCTGGTCCGGCGTTCCGGTCATCATTGCGCTGCAGGGCCGCGTCGCGCTCGGTGACGAGATCGGCGAACGGCTGAACGCGCGGCTCGTCGTCGTGATGATAGGCGAACGCCCGGGCCTCAGCGCTCCGGACAGCCTCGGGATCTACATCACGTGCGCGCCGCGCGTCGGCCGCACCGACGCCGAGCGCAATTGCATCTCCAACGTCCGGCCGCAGGGGCTGGCGTACGTCGAGGCCGCACGCAAGCTCGACTGGCTGGCCGATGCGGCGCTCGCCCGCGGCCTTACCGGTGTCGGACTCAAGGATGAGAGCGAAGGTGGCCGAATGACGATCGAGGAAAGAGTGGAAAGCGTGATCCGTGATCCGCGTGTATCTGCGGCTCAATAGCTCTTGGCTTGGCCCTCACTTCGCCAGCCCGAGCTCCTGCCCCTTTCCTTTTCGTGGCACTACCACTGCGGCGATCATCTCCTCGATCAGCCTTGCCGTGCGGTGCTCGATGTCCCGATGCGGGTTGTACTCGACGATTTCCAGCGCCGCGAGGCGCGCGTCGCCGCAGCACGATGCCAGCGCGGCCAGCAGGGCTCGAGCGGGAATTCCTCCCGGCTCGGGTGTGCCGACGCCGGGCGCGTCCAACGGGTCCACGGCGTCCAGATCGAGGCTGATGCCGTAGCCGGCCGTGCCGGTGCGCGCGACGGCCACCGCCTCGGCCATTACCGCTTCGATGCCCCGCGTATCGATGCGCTGCTGGTCGAAGACCCGCACGCCGAGGCGGGCCAGCAATTCCGCTTCCTCGGGTTCGTAGCTGCGGATGCCGACGACGCTGAGGTGGCGCGGGTCGAGATGCCCTTCGATTACGATACTCGCCACTTCCGCCGCCAGCGCGCGATCACCGTAGCCGAGCAGGGATGCGAGGGGCATGCCGTGCGGATTGCCGGTCGCGCTCGTCGCGGGGGTGTGGCTGTCCATGTGAGCGTCTATCCATACGAGACCCAGCGGACCGCGGGCCGCCAGCGCGCCCGAGACGCCGCTCCAGGTGCCGATGGCGCAACTGTGATCGCCGCCGAGGACGACCGGAAACCGGCCGGCTTTCATGACCTCCCTGATCTCGCGCGCGATGCGGCCCGAAAGGTCGCCGATCGCGCGGTACACGCCGGGGTAGCGCGGGTGCAGCATCCCCTGGAGAATCACGTCGGCGCCGCGGGCGGCGAGGCGCTCGAGCAATCCGTCAGCGATCAGCTGCGGCGGCCCATCCCCGCAGCGCCGGTCGGGCGCACCCATGCCCGATGCCACGCCGACCACGCCGGCGGCCCTGCGCACCGTGGAGATCCTGTGCGGTTTCACGCACGTTGGACGGCGCGCGCGCCCATGCGTTCGAGCCCGAAGGTAACAAGCCGTGATGCCCGGCACGGAGCGGTGGCATGATAGGGTCAGAACGAGCCCTGCAACCCGTTCATAACCATGGTCTTCCATGCGCTTCATCGCCCACCTCGACATGGACGCGTTCTACGCATCAGTCGAGTTGCTGCGTTACCCGCAGCTCCGCGGCAAACCGGTGGTGATCGGCGGGCGGCGGCGCACGCAGGAGGCAGCGGCGATCCCCACGCTGCGCGAGTACAGCGGCCGGGGCGTGATTACCACCGCCACGTACGAAGCGCGGGCGTTCGGCCTGCATTCCGGCATGGGACTGATGAAGGCCGCGCAGCTCGCGCCCGCTGCGCTGCTGCTGCCGGCGGACTTCGACGAGTACCGGCGCTACTCCCGGCTGTTCAAGGAAGCCGTGCGCGCGTTGGCTCCGGAGGTCGAAGACCGCGGCATCGACGAGATCTACATCGATCTGACGAGCCTGGTCGCCTCCAGCGCAGCCGAGGGCGCGCCGGACCCGTGGGTCCGCGCGCGAGTGATCGCAACGGACGTCCAGCGCGCCGTGCGCGAGGCCACCGGTTTGTCGTGCTCCATCGGCGTCACCCCGAACAAGCTGCTCTCGAAAATCGCCTCCGAGCTCGAAAAGCCCGGCGGGCTGACCGTCGTCACGCAAGCCGATATCCCGGCGCGCATCTGGCCGCTGGCGGCGCGCAAGATCAACGGGATAGGACCCAAGGCCAGCGCGCGGCTGGCGGCGCTCGGCATAGCTACGATAGGCGAGCTCGCGCAGGCCGGCGCCGCGCTGCTCACCGGGCATTTCGGCATGAGCTACGGCGGCTGGATGCACGACGCAGCGCACGGGCGCGACGAGCGCGCGGTGGTCATGTCGCGCGAGCCCAAGTCCATCAGCCGCGAAACGACGTTCGAGAACGACCTGCACGCCGTGCGCGACCGGGAACAGCTCTCGCGCATCTTCACCGGTTTGTGCGTGAAGCTGGCCGACGATCTTCAGAGAAAAGGCTACGTCGGCAAGACCATCGGGCTGAAGCTGCGTTACGACAACTTCAGGACGGTCACCCGCGACCGCACCCTCGAGGAGCCGACGGGCGATGCCGGCGCCATCCGCCGCGCCGCCGGCGAATGCCTGAAACGCGTGCCGCTCGACCGGCGCATCCGGCTGCTCGGCGTGCGCGTGGGCGCGTTGAGCAGACCCGGCGCGCGGGCGCAGGAAGACGAGTTGGCCGCCGCTGCGCAGAGGTCGACGATGTTGTTTGAGTAAGCCAAGGATATTGAGCCGCAGATACACGCAGATAAACGCGGATAGGATCAAAGGCAGAATAGCCGCAATTAAACACGGATCTTGAATTTCATCTGCGTGTATCTGCGTTTATCTGCGGCTGATTCTTCTTTTCTGTTTTGCGGTACGTTCTATTTGAGTAACGTAAGAGGGTTGGCGGGTTGCATCACGCGCCCAGGGTTGAGATAGATTCCGATAAGAGGCGGTATCGTTCATCTTGATACGGCTTCTAATTGGACTGTGTCACAAAATAGATTCCCTCCCCCTCGATGGGGGAGGGTTAGGGCTG
>CAZQJF010000256.1:0-5345 GCA_964593735.1 uncultured Streptomycetaceae bacterium
GCTGGGTACTCACGTCGCTGCCGAACAGCGACATCGTGCGCGAAGTGGTTCTCGGGCCGAATGGCATCGCGCAGGGCGCGCCGGCCGGCCTGATCGTTGCGGACGCCTCGACGTCGCGGCCCGAAGACTCGGAGCGGCTCGGCGCGGAACTGGCGCAGCGCGGCATAGTCTTTCTCGACGCGTGCGTGAGCGGAACGAGCGCCATGGCGTGGAAGAAGGATCTCATCGTCATCGCCGGCGGCACCGAGGAGGCCTTCGAGGCCTGCAAGCCATTCTTCGCCGGATTCAGCCGGGCGGCCTACCGCATGGGCCCCGTCGGCTCGGGCGCGATGACCAAGCTCGTCATCAACCTGATCCTGTTCGGCAACCGCCTCGCGCTCGCCGAGGGCCTCGTGCTCGGCATGAAAGCGGGCATGGAAGGCGAGAACCTGCTGCGGGTGCTGCAGGACGCCGCGTGCAGCTCGAAAACGATGATCGACAAGGGTCCGAAGATGGTGCGCGGAGACTTTACGCCGGAAGGCCACGTGCGCACCTCGCTCAAGGACGCGCGACTCACGCTGGAACAGGGCACGCGCCTCGGCGCGCCGATGCTGGTGACGAGCCTGTGGACCCAGTTGCAGCAGGCGGCCTACCAGCAGGGTCTGGCGGACATGGACAGTACCGCGTTTATCGAAGTGCTGCGGATCCTGGGGGGCTTGCCGAAGAGGCCAGGATCATAACGCGGCACGGGACCTTGCCTATATGACCGGTAATGTCTATGGTGAGGCGGCAATGTCGCCATCGCTGGGTGAGGTGATGAAATGGCCGGTGTCCGTCACGGTGTGGTAAAAATACTGGCGGCTGCGATGCTCAGCGCCGTCGTGACTCCGGCCTGGTGCCAGCCATCGGGACAGCGCTATCCGCACAAACCCGTACGCCTGATTCAGCCGTTTCCTCCCGGCGGCGGTGCCGATGTGGCGGCGCGCTATGTCAGCCAGCTCGTTTCCGAGCGCCTGGGCAGTACGGTCGTCGTCGACAACCGCGGTGGCGCCGGGGGCGCAATCGGCACCGAGCTCGCCGCACAAGCGGCGCCGGACGGCTACACGCTATTGATGGCGACCGCCAGCACGATCGTCATCAACCCGCTCGTGAACAAGGTGCGCTTCGACCCGATCAGGGATTTCGACCCCGTGGTCCACATCGCCACGGTTCCGCTGATCCTGGTCGTGAATCCCGCGGTGCCGGCGAAGTCGGTCCAGGACCTGGTGAACCTGGCGAAGGCGCAGCCCGGGAGAATCCATTTCGCGTCGTCGGGCGAAGGCACCATCAGCCATCTGGCCGGGGAGTTATTCAAGATACTCACCGCGACGGACATGGTGCACGTGCCTTACCGGGGCGGCGGGCCGGCGCGCACCGCGCTGATGGGCGGACAGGTTCAGGTCAATTTCGGCAACATGCTCGCCTCGGCGGCTGACGTGCGTTCGGGGCGGTTGCGCGCATTGGCCGTCAGCACTGCCAGGCGCACGACAGGCATGCCGGAGGTTCCGACGCTGCAGGAGTCCGGAGTTCCGCAATACGAAGTCATACAATGGAGCGGCATGTTGGCGCCGCGCGGTGTCCCGAGGGCCCACATCGAGCGGATCAACCGCGAAGTCAACGCTGTTCTCGAGCTGCCGGAAACAAAGAAGTTCTTCCTGTCGGGCGGAGCCGAGGCGGAAGGCGGCGCGCCGCGCGCGTTCGGCGCATTGATCAAGTCGGAGATCGCCAAATGGTCCGGGATCATCAAACGGGCGAAACTCGGGGCAAACCGCTAGCCTACCTGCCGTCAATATCCTCCGCGCTCAGCAGCCCGAACACGATCGCTTTCATGAGGCCCCCCGTGTACCCGCACAGCGGGCCGCCGCACAGGCCGCCCGTAATGGAGCCCGCGGCGTAGAGCCCGGCGATCGGGCTCTGGTCCGCCCGCAGCACGCGCGCGTGCTCGTCGATGACGATCCCTCCCATCGTGAAGGTGATGCCCGCGCAGATCGGAACCCCGTAGAACGGCGGCTCCGCGATGCGCGCCGGGGCGCGCTTGGCCGCCGTTCTCGCGGGCTCGAGCAGGTCCGTCCGTCCCGTCTCGACCGCCGCGTTGTATTCCGCGACGGTCTTTTCGAGCGCGCGGCCGGGGACGCCGATCTTCTCTGCAAGACCGCTGATTGTTTCGGCCTGGTAGAGGGTGCCCCCCGCCGTGACCAGCGTCGGGTTCACGGGTATCCCTGCGGCGCGGCCGGGTCCCTGCCAGATCGCTTCATCGAACACCGCGGTCATGCCCAGCGGATCGGGTTGCCGCGCCACCAAGTTCGTGAGAAACACGCCGCCCCGGCCCTCGTCGGCGATGCGGCGGCCCTCGGGATTCACGACGATGCCCGCAGCCGCGACCTCGTCGACCTGGGGATACGGCCAGATGCGGTCGCTCACCATCGCGTCCCGGGACAGGAGGTGCCCGTAGAACGCTTCGAGACCGATCGCGCTGCCGCCGGCCTCCAGCGCCATGCGCAATCCGTCCCCCGTGCCCGACGGGGCGCAGCGCTGCTTGACGCGCTCCGGCGCCCGCGTGATGTGCTCGCGCAGCAGATCCGGATTGGCCTGGAAACCGCCGTCGGCCAGCACGACCGCGCGCGCCCGGTAGCCGCGTGAGGCGCCGTTCTCCTCGACGTTCACGCCGGCACAGCGCCCGTCTTCGAGGATGAGCGAAGTCGCCCGCGCATTGCGGTGAAATTCACCGCCGCGCCCGAGCAGGTTCCGCTCGAGCCGGCGCAGCGCCGCGTCCGACCCGTGGCCTTTCCATTCCATCTGCGGGACGGCCGGCCTGACCGGCGCGAGCACGTGCTTCCGCCACGAGGCCATGGCAGGCATGCCGAGCGCGGCGCCTTCCGCCGTGAGCCATTCCACCGCCCGCGCCGCGCTCCCCGCCATCGCCGCGGCCAGCGCCGGCTTCGTCCATCCTTCGCCGATATCCACGATCGCCTGCGTGATCTCCGGCACCGGGTCCGTCACGTTGTGATACGCGACGTGCAGCACGCCACCGGCATAGCGTGAGTTGCAGGGGTACAACTCCTCACTCCCGCGCTCCAGCACCACCGCTTTGAGCCCGAGTTGCGCGGCACGGTTTGCCGCGACCAGGCCGGCGTAGCCGCCGCCGACTACGGCGAGGTCGAACACGAGAGATTTCGGCATTTTTGTATCGAAGGAGTGACGAAGCTTGCCCTTCAGGTCATCCTTCCACGTTCATCCTTCATCCTTCGCCGAAGGCCATCACACCGTCCGCGAGACTCGATCGTTGGCAAGACTCAGGCGCTCGGCGAGCGTGCGCAGCAGGCCGTGTGCCACCTTCAGCCGGCAGCCCGCGGTCATGCACTCCATTGCATCGCGGTTGAACTCGGCGATCAGCACGTCGGTCATGGCTTCGACGGTTGCGTGCCTGCGCACGGTGCCGCCGTAGATGTAGGCCATTTCGCCGAAACATTCGCCCCCCCTGAGCACGTTGAGCAATCGTCCCCGTTTCATGATCTTCAGCTCGCCGGTCCCCAGGAGATACATGCTGTGGCCCGAATCATTCTCGCTCACGACGGTGCTTCCCGGCGGCAACCGGCGCCAGCGGCTCGTATGAACCAGCTCCCACAACTGGGCGTCGTTCACTTCCTCGAAAACGTCGCTCTTTCTCAGAAGACTGAACTTCTCCGAATCGGTGACCTCGCGCTGATACACGCTCAACTTGCCGATCCGGGCCAGCTCCAGGCCGAGGTCCGCCCATGTCGGGTAGCGGTCCTCCCCCCGCTTGCTGAGTATCTTCAGGACGATGGGGTCCAGCCAGGAGGGAACCGCGCCGCGCACGGCGCTCGGCGGCGCAGGGACCTCGTGCACGATCTTGTGGAATATGTCCTCCACCTTCGACCCGGTAAACGGCAGCCGGCCGGTCAGCAATTGATAGAGCACCACGCCCATCGAGTACATGTCGCTGTGGTGCGTGAGCGGCTCCCTCGAAACCTGCTCCGGGGACATGTAGCACGGCGTACCGACGATGTGGTCATGCTGCAAATCGTCCGCCCGCAGCAATACGGCGCCGAAATCGGCCACCTTGATATGCGTGCCGTCGACAATCAGGATGTTGGCCGGCTTGAGATCCCGGTGCACGATCCCCTGCCGGAACGCGTAGTCCAGTGCGCTGCACGACTTGAACCCGATCTGGATTACGTCGTTCACGGGCAGCAGCGTGTCGGGCGTGGTATGCCGCTCGAGATTGCCGCCGGGCACGTACTCCATCGCGACATACCCCTCGTCACCCTGCACCACGGCCTCGAATATCGAAATGATGTGCGGATGAGCGAGCCGCCCCGCGAGGGATGCCTCTTTCATGAACTGCGTGTGGGCGAGCTCGCCGATTCGAGCGTCCTGGAGAACCTTGCGGTCGAAGATCTTGAGCGCGACCTCCGTGCCGGAGAAGGTGTCCAGCGCGCGATAGACCGTGGCGTAAGCGCCGGCACCCACCGCCCGCTGCAACTCGTATTTTCCAAATCGCGTCTGCATGTAAGCCCCGGATAACGGTGGTGACGGTCGGGAGCAGCAAAGCGCGAGTCTACCCTGTTCACTATGCCGCTGGTCCTGGAGAACGCGGATGGCCGGCATGCGTGACAAGCATCACACTCCGCAGCCCGGTGAAGCGTAGTTGTTTCGAATTGTTAAGAACTGAAAAACACTTCGGTGATCACGCCTTCTGTTCTTGGCCACAATGGCCAATTTGGCTATAATGGCCGGAACGAACCTTGAAAGACCGCCATGTCCGCGCTCACTTTCCGCAACAGCCAGGGCGAACTGGTCGACGTCCCCGCCGTCGCCGCTACCCGCCTCAAGAACGAATTCGGCGCCGTGCTGGAACAGGCCGTCCGCGGCGGGGCGGTCGCGATCACCAAGCACGAAACGCCCCGGGCCGTGCTGATCTCGTACGATGAGTTCCAGGCCCTGGTCAAGGCGCGCTCCCACGACCTGAACGATCTGCGAGCCGAGTACGATACCCTGCTCGACCGCATGCAGACTCCCGCGGCAAGAAAAGGCATGACAGCCGCCTTCAGCGCCTCTCCAGCCGAGCTCGGACGGGCCGCGGCGAAGGGCAAAGCTTCACCGCCACGGGCGCAAAGGACGCGAAGGAAATAGCCGTTCACCCAAAGGACACGGAGGACCCCAGGGAAGGAAGAATCTAGCAGATGCAAAACTCCGTTCGTCCAGAGCGTAGCGCGTATGCGCGGAGTCGAAGGGCGAACAACTCGTTGAATTCGGCCGTTCATGTTTCGACTCCGCTGCGCTACGCTCAACACGAACGGGGTTTC
>CAZQJF010000257.1:0-5344 GCA_964593735.1 uncultured Streptomycetaceae bacterium
GGCGGTTTTGCATTTAGCAGCGTGTCGGAACTTCAAGTCCGACAGGCTGCTAGAGGATCAGAAGATGCTTTTTCTCCGCGCGCCTGACGGCGTCGAGGGAAACCGACGTATCGAACGTGGTGAACTGCCCGTCATGCCGCACGGCGAGCGCGAGCAGTAAATATCGGTAGGGCCATGAATGATCGGCGTCCAGCGATCAGGACGTTCACGTCAAAAAGCGCGCGCATCAATCAGCGGGTGTCGCCTTCGCGCAACTTGTCGATCAACTCGTTGGTGACGATGCCGCCGCGCTTCGGAAACGGCCGCAGGCCGTAATGCGCCTTCGGCGCCCGTGCCGCCGGCGTTTCCGGCGGCGC
Source organism: uncultured Streptomycetaceae bacterium (assembly GCA_964593735.1). GTDB lineage: Bacteria > Pseudomonadota > Gammaproteobacteria > Burkholderiales > SG8-41 > SG8-41. The sequence continues at coordinate 357 of CAZQJF010000257.1, forward strand.
ATTCAATGCGTGGCGGGCGAGTTCGGAGAGGACCTCCCCGGTCGTTCGCTTCTCGCGGCGGGCCCGCTCTTTGGCTGCTTGCAGCACGTCATCGGCGATTTCGAGAGTGATCCGCATGCATCAGACGCTAACGCATCACGCATCAGGCGTCAATTGAGGTCGGCCGAGGGAAACCGGTGGACCTCCCGGAATATCAGACGGTGATCTCTGCAACCGGAAGTCTAGTTCGCCTGGCGAGCTCGAGAACGCCCGCATCCTGCGTCAGCAGGAACATGCCTTCCTCGGCCGCCGTGGCCACCAGGAGTCGATCGAATGGGTCCGGGATTGCCTGATCAAATCGCCGTGTCGCCTCGACATGCCGCGCGGTGATTGCGAGCACGCCAAATCCCTGCGCCTCCAGGGCATCGCCGAGCGATCCGTGGGGCAGCGGCAGCTTGCCCCGGGAATTCTTGATCAGCATCTCCCACATGCTTGCCGCGCTCACGGTGCAGTCCGATTGGGCGAGGATCTTGCGCATCTCGCGCCCGAGGCGCCGGTCATTTCTCATCCAGCGATAGATCACGTGAGTATCCAGGAGGTAGCGAGTCATCGCGCGCGCTTGCCCGCCAGTTCGTCTGCAATCTTCCGGTTGAAAGCCGGTGCATCCCAGTCCGGTGCCGGCGCCGGCAATTTCAACCATGCGCCCGGCTTGCGCGGCTTGCGCCGAGCCCTCACCGGAACCAGGCGAACCATCGGTACGCCATTGCTCGCAATGATGACGTCCTCGCCTCCCACGACCGCTTTTACCAGCTTCGAGAGTTGGTTTTTCGCTTCCAGCATGTTGACTTGAGTAGCCATGGGATCCTCCGCATACAAGTGTGCATGATACGTCACCTTGGCTAACCTGGCCAAGCTCTGAGTCTCACCATCGCGTCCGATACCGGTCGTTCAAGCCCACCGGTCGCCAAGCTACGACAGCGGGACCGCCGCCACCTGGTCCTTGAACGCCGCGCGAGATGAGATCGCCGCATACCAGCGGTCCAGGTTTGACGTCGCCGGCCGCTCCGGAATGAGCTGGACGTAGCGGTAGATCATGATTCCCACGGGAATGTCGCCGTAGGAAAATTCGTTCCCGGCGAGGTACTGCGTCTTGCCAAGCTGGACGTCCATGATCCTGGCAGCGGCGATGGTCTTTTCCCTGCCGGCCGTGATCGCGTTGGCGTCGCGCTTCTCCGGAGGCGTGCGGATCAGTCCCCAGAACACCGGTGTGATCGCAGGCCCCAGGACCGAGAGCTGCCAATCCATCCATTTCTGCGCCACGGCGCGAACCCTGAGGTCGGCGGGCTCGAGCGTGCGGCTGGCGTGCCGGGCAGCGAGATAGCGGACGATCGAGTTCGATTCCCATAAGGTAAACCCGTCTTCCTCTTCGAGCGTCGGCACCAGCGAGTTCGGGTTCATCGCGAGGTACGATGCGTCCTTGGTCTTGCCGAACGCGCCGCCCACGTCGATGCGCTCGAACGGCACGTTCATTTCGCCGAGCGCCCAGATCACCTTCTGCACGTTCGACGAGGTATTGCGCCCCCAGATTTTCAGCATGGCCCTGTTTCCCTCCTGTTGGATCCGGTAACAAATGAGGGGATGGACCCCTCGTTATCACTCTCCCCTTATGCTCCCCCGTATCCTCCGTCTTGATACGGGCTCTTGGTGAAACGGCGAATGACGTTGTTTCACTCCCACTCGATCGTCAATTGTACTTCTACGCCGTTGTCCCGCGCGAGCGTGCAGGTCAAACGTAGCGCGACGGTTCCTTGCCCCCTTCCTCTTCCTCCTTGAGCACCTCGGCGAACTGCCGGGCCGCGAGAGCGATGGTGGGCCAGCCCGCATAGTGTCCAACCTGGATGATGATCTCCATGATCTGCTCCCTGGACATGCCGAGCTTCAGGGCGCTCCGGTAGTGGCTGTGATTTCCGACCGGCCGGGCGAGCGCGATGTTGGTCGCCACGGTGATCATTTCGCGCTCGCGCAGGCTCAAGTGTGGACGCGACCATATGTCGCCGAACAGGTGCCCGATGGTCAATGCGTGAAGCTCGGGATACAACTCCTTCTGGTGCTCCGATGTATGGCGGTCAAGCTGGTTGCAGATTTCATAACCGCGTTTCATCCGTTCTTCGTATTCCATTTGACATTTTCCTTCGGTGACGGGCATCCTCCAGACCAAGTTGCGGTCGCCAGGCGATGCCCTTGACTGGCGAGCGTTCGAATCGTAACCGACATTTACCGGCAAGCGACCATGGACAGCGCGCTCTGGATAAGCTGGTACAACCTGCCCGATGCCGGGCGCGACGCCTACGTTGAATGGCTGCACGGAACCCATATACCGGCGATGCTCGAGCGTTCCGGTTTTCTGTGGGCAGCCCACTATGCGAGCGTCGAGAAAACGAGCATGGTCCCGACGCATCCGGAATTCGTCACGCCGAGCACGCAGGACGGCGACGTGCCGGCCGGGGACCGCTACATTCTTCTGTTCGGGGCGGAGGACGCCAACGTGTTCGGCGTCCCGCCGCCCGGTGCGTTGCACGCCGGTCTCCCGGCGGCGTCCCGCAGCATGCTCGCGATGAGGACCGGCGAGCGCGTGAACATAGTGGTGGAGGCATCGAGAGTCGAGGGACCCGCGGCGCGTGACTACCAGGGCGGCATGGCGCTCGCCCCATGCATACAGATCGGAAGTTACAACTGCGGGTACCGGGACGAAGAGGAACTGCTGGCGTGGTACGCGCAATGGCGTATGGCGGCAATGCGCACCCTGCCCGGCTGCATCCGCACGCGCATGCTGGCGTCCGTTTCCGGGTGGGCGAAGCACGCAGTCCTGTACGAGTTCGAATCGGTCGGGATCCGGAACCGGCATTACCCGGCGCACGAGGCGCAGCGGCCCGATATGAAAGCATGGTCCAGCCGCGTGGTGAAGAAGCTGGTACACGCGCCCGGCTCGGCCAATCTGGCGACGCGGATATGGCCGCCCGTATCACATTGACGAAAGCGCCCAGGCTGCTCCGACGCGGTGGCGCCAACGCGGCCCGGGGGAAATCGATGAATACAATTGTCCGCACAATGTCGAGCGCGGTTCTGATCGTTGCGGCCAGCATCGCAACGGCGGAGGCTCAGCAGAAACCCCGCGCCGGCGGGGAAAATGCCGGCGGCTATCCCAGCAAGCCGGTTCGCATAATAGTCGGGAGTGCGCCGGGCGGCGGCGCCGACTTTACCGCGCGCACCGTCGCACAGAAGCTGACCGAAGCGTGGGGCCGCTCCGTGATCGTGGAAAACCGTTCCGGGACCGCCCTCTATGCCCTGGAGGCGATGGCCAACGCAACCCCTGACGGCTATACGACGGGAATGGGAACCTTCAACGCCTATCTGCTGGCGGTGCTGTCGCCCAGCCTGCGCTTCAATCTCGTCAGGGATGTCGAACCGGTCACTCAATTCACGTCACAGGCTTATCTGCTGGTCGTTCACCCGTCGATTCCGGCCGGCACGCTGAAGGAACTGGTCGCATACGTAAAGAGCAGGCCCGGCAAGCTGAACTATGCATCGTCGGCGACCGGGGGCGCAGGTCATATAGGCATGGAGCTGCTCAAGTCGATAACCGGCATGGACATGGTCCACATTCCCTATCGCGGAATCGGGCCCGGCGTCATCGATTTGATGGCCGGACAGGTGCAGATGCTGTTCGGCAGCGCGCCATCGGTCGCGCCGCATGTAAAAAGCGGCAGGCTCAAGGCAATTGCCGTCACTACGGGAAAACGATCGAAGTTTTTTCCGGAACTGCCGACAATTTCCGAGTCAGGCGCGCCTGGATTCGAATTGAACGGGTGGTACGGCATGGTTGCGCCTGGCGCAATCAACCCGGCGCTGGTGCGGACGCTCCATCAGAGCGTGAAGCAGGCGTTGAGCGATCCTGCCATCCAGGCGCGATTTGCCGCCGACGGCTCGGAAGTCCAGACCTCGAGCACGCCGGCGGAGTTCAAGAATCTGGTCAACGGCGAAATCGCGAAGTGGGAAAAATTCGCGCGAACCCCCGGTTTCAAGGCCCACCAGTAAGCCGGCGACATCCTCCGAGCGACCCCTGCTCCCATTCAATCATCAACGGCAATTGCAAGCCGTTGTCACGCATAGAACGTTCTTACCAGGTCGGTGGCTTCGGGTTGTCCCGGGATTTCTCCAGGGTATCGTGCTTGGCGTTGGGGTCCCTGGGGCGGGAGCGGCCGCCGGAGGCGATCTGGTCCATGTCGCAGTACAGCTCCAGGTGATAGCCGTCCGGGTCGAGGAACTCGACGCTGGTGTGACCACCCATGGCGCGTCGTCCTTCAAACACGATCGGGACGCCGCGCTCCTTGAGATAGGCGCGGATTTCGAACAACTCGTCGATGGATTCCACCTGCATGGCAAAGTGATGCAGCCGGACCGCTCCCTTGGAGGGAATCTCCGCGTCTTCCCCGTCACAGTCAAAAAGGCCGATGGTGTGGTGGTCGCCCAAAGCCGTCAGGAACACCCCGCCGGCAGTGGCGTTATCCGAGACACGAAAGTTCAATACTTCCGTGTAGAAGCGTATCGAGCGCTCGCGGTTGCGTACCTGGATAACCACGTGCCCCAGCTTCTTGATGCGGACTGGGCTGGGACGCTCGGCAGGCTGCGTGGAAGTCTGGGCCTTGACTGCTTGATCCATACGGTATTACCTCCTCATGAGCGCGGACGTGCCTTCAGTTGGATGTGAGCGTAGCCTCGACCGCGGCCGAAAGCAAGCCAGCATAATTCCTGCGGCGGGAGCGTCCTTGTCGCATGGCCTGCGGGTAGTTGCGAAGCTTCCGCCATTCGCATAAATTGCCGGGTAATCTGTCGACGATGGGCAGGCGCGTCACGTTATCGAGCTTTACGCCGGTTTCGTAATATTCAATAGACAGGGACAATAGATCCGATGGAGGAGACCATGAAAACCTGCGGGCTGATAACCGCGT
>CAZQJF010000258.1:0-5330 GCA_964593735.1 uncultured Streptomycetaceae bacterium
GCGCTCGACGGCGGCCCGCACTTCGGGCTTGAGCGGATAGCGGCCCAGCACCTTCCCGCGGTCCGCGCGGTACTCCGCCGCCGCTGCCGGGTTCTGCAAATCGAAGAATAGCTTGGACAGCCAGTAGTCGCGCATTTCGACCAGTTCCGTGATCGCGAGAGATGAGTATACTTCTGCGGACGGACGCAGACGATGACACAAAAGCCATCCAGCTTCGACGTGATCGTGATCGGCGGCGGCATCGCGGGACTGGTCACGGCCAACCGGGCAGCGGAACTGGGGAAGCGGACCGTCGTGCTCGAGAAGGGCACCGCGGACCGGTATCTTTGCAGCTCGCGCTATACCGGGGGCACCTTCCATATCAGCTACACGGACGTGCTGGCGGGGGAGGACAAGCTCGTCGAGAGAATTGAAGCCGCGACGCGCGGATTCGCGCGCAAGGATCTGGCGGCCGCGATAGCCAAAGACAGCGCGCGCCTCGTCCGCTGGCTGCAGGGCGAGGGCATCAAGTTCATCAACCTGGGTCATTACCATAACTTCGTGCTCGCTCCGCCTTCGCGCACCGGCGCAGGACTGGACTGGGAGGGAAGGGGCGGCGACGTCCTGCTGCGGACTCTAGGAGCGAACCTGGAGAAACGGGGCGGCAGCATCCTGCGCGGCACGCGCGCCCGCGCCCTCGACGTCTCCACGCCCGGTCGAATCAAGGTGGAAGCGGAGCAGGGTGGCGCTGCAACGACGTTCGATGCGGCGGCGGTCGTCATTGCGGATGGCGGTTTTCCGGCGAACACGGAGCTCGTCCGCGAGCACATCACGCCGGCGGCGGATAAGCTCATGCAGCGTAACGCCCGCACCGCAAACGGAGACGGGCTGCGGATGGCGCAGGCCATGGGCGCCGCGACCGTCGGCATGAACTGCTTTTACGGGCATCTTCTCAGCCGCGACGCCATGAGCAACGACCGCCTCTGGCCCCGCCCATACGTCGACCCGTTGGCGGCTGCCGGCATCCTGGTCGACGCCGAAGGGAACCGTTTCGCGGATGAGGGGGAGGGCGGCGTGTATCTGGCCAACGCGGTCGCGCGTCTCGCCGATCCGCTCAGCACCACCTTGATCTTCGATCACGCGATCTGGGAAGGGCCGGGGAAAAAAGGCCACATGATCCCGGCGAACCCTCTTTTGCCGAACGCGGGCGGGACGCTCCATCGCGCCGGCACGATACCGGAGCTGGCGACGCTGGCAGGCGTTCCTCCGGAGCGGCTGCAAGTTGCCGTCGATCGATACAATGAAGCGCTGGCCTCCGGTATGCTGCAGCAGCTTACTCCTCCTCGCCGCAGCGACAGATACAAGCCCTGGCCGATCAAAGAGCCGCCGTTTTACGCGGTGCCGCTCTGCACCGGGATCACCAATACCATGGGCGGGATAGCTGTCGATAAGGACGGCGCCGTTCTTGACAAGAACGACTCCCCGATACCCGGCCTCTATGCAGCCGGCGGAGCAACTGGCGGACTGGAGGGCGGTCCGTCCATAGGTTATGTCGGGGGGCTGATCAAGGCTGTGCTTGGGCTGCGCGCGGCCGAGAAGATCGCCCATGTCGTCGTCTGACCAGAACCTTACGGAGACTGATGTAATCGTCGTGGGCGGCGGGGGCAGCGGGCTGGCCGCAGCGATCGAGGCGCGCAGCCTGGGCCGCCGCGTGATCCTGCTCGAGCGTAATCCGAGGCTCGGCGGCAGCACGGCGAAATCGATCGGCTCGATTACCGCGACCAACACGCCGCATCAGCTGCGCAAGGGCATACGCGACTGTCCTGACGATCACTTCGAGGACATGGCGCGATTCAGCGCCGCGTCGAAACGAGTACGCGAGAGCCGCTACAGGATCGACGACAACACGGCGCTGCGACGCGTCTTCGTCGACAACGTGCCCGAGACCTTTCGCTGGCTGATGGGGCTGGGCGTGGAATTCTACGGACCGTTGCCCGAAGCCCCGCATCGCAAGCCGCGCATGCACAACGTGCTGCCGAACTCGGGCGCGTACATCTATCACCTGGAACGGGCTGCGCGAAAGCTGGGGGTCGATATCGTCACCTCGGTGCGCGCGCAGCGGTTGCTGGTCGAGCAGGGAAGCGTGGTGGGCGTCTCGTGCGATACCGCGGATGGTCCCGCCGAATACCGCGCGCGCGGCGGCGTCGTTCTGACGTGCGGCGACTTCAGCGGCGATCCCGCGATGAGGACGCAGTACCTCGCGGAGGGTTTCGAGGAAGTGCAGCCGGTGAATCCCGCAAACGCAGGCGACGGGCACAAGATGGTGCTGGCGCTCGGCGGCCGCATCGCGCACACCGGCTTGCACAGCGCCGGGATACGCTTCCAGCCGCCGCCGCCCAGCTGGATCGCGGCCTTGCCGCCGCAGCGCATCTTCATGCGGCTGGTGAATCGGGCGATGGAAACGCTGCCGACCCGGCTCCTGCGCCCGGTGGTGATGAGCTTTCTTACGACCATACTCGTGCCGTCGCCGAAGCTGTTCAAGGCGGGTGCCGTGCTGATCAACGCGCGCGGCGAGCGGTTTCTCGACGAGCTGGACAGCCCGTCCGATACCTCCACGCCGGTGCTCGCCCGGCAACCGGATAGACTCGCCTACGTGCTGCTGGACGGCAAGCTGGCGGAAAAATTCTCGCAGTGGCCGCACTATGTTTCCACGGCGCCGGGCTTTGCTTACGCATTCGTTCCCGACTACCGGCGCACGCGCAAGGACATCTTTCATCAGGCGCCGACGCTGGAGGCGCTCGCGGCCAGGATCGGCGTGGCCGCGCAGGTGCTGAAGAAAACCGTGGCCGACTACAACGCGTCGCTCGCGTCGTCCGACAAGGCGGCGGGCCGCGAGCCGCTGGATCGCGGACCGTACATCGCGATGGGACCCGTCCGGCACTATCTTAACTTCAGCGACAGCGGCGTGGCGGTCGATACCCGCCTTCGGGTTCTGGGCCCGAACGACGAGCCGATCCCCGGCCTGTTTGCGGCGGGCTTCATCGGCATGGGCGGCATGCTGCTCGAAGGCCATGGCCACCACATCGGGTGGGCGTTCACCTCGGGCCGGCTCGCGGGGCGCCATGCCGCATACCGGGTCGTTTCGAAGGACCTCGAGGGCACTCCTGCTGCAACGGGCGAAAGCACCCGCAGTTCCACGGAAACGCAGAAGGCCTCATGACCCCCACCACGCACTTACTCATCTGGGCGGACATTCCGGCCGAGCACGAAGCCGCATTCAACGAGTGGTACAACCGGGAGCACGCTCCCGACCGGGTGCTCGGTATTCCCGGCTTCATCCAGGCGCGGCGGTTCGTGGCGGTCGAGGGCGGCCCGAAGTACATCGCGCTGTACGAGGTCACCGGCCCCCAGGTGTTTCAGAACGAAGCCTACATGGCGATGCGGCGGAGCCCGGACCCGAACAGCCGGAAATTCATTCCCCATTTTCGTAACGTCATCCGCTTCATCGGGCCCGCGATCGCCGACGTGTCCGCGGTCAAGGGCGTGGCCGAAGGCACTTGGGCGCGGATGACCGCCTTCAAAATTGCGCAAACGGACGATGCGCGTGACTGGTCCGATCCTGCCGGTGCGCTCGTGCGGCGGCCGGGTATCATGCGCGCGCGCGTGTTCCGGGCGGCGGCAGAGGCGCTGGACGGAGCGGTGCGGAACATGCGGGGCCACGCGCGTGAAGGCATGCGCGCGCCGGACCGCTTCGCCGATGTGCTGGTGATGATCGAAGCAGCCACCGAGAGCCAGGCCATCGACGTCGAAGCGGACCTGGCTGACGCGATGGCGGCCCGCCCGTATCTGACGCCTCTCGATTCCGCGCGCATGCAGCAACTGATGCGCGTGGCGGTGCGATAAGAGGAGGCTCGAGAATGTGGCACCTGACACTCGTCCCCCAATCCCAGGGCCCCCTCGCGTGCTTCGCGGCTCTCCCCCTCGCAAGGGGGGAAGGAGCGCATCGCTCTCTTACTTTCCTCCCCCCGTGTGTGGGAGGACTAAGGTGGGGGGTCGAAACCGTCGTTCGACGCATGGCCGCGGTTGCGGTATCAGCCATGTTGCTTGCCGCTACGCACGCCGTGGCCCAGTTCCCCGAGCGGTCGGTCCGCCTGCTCGTGGGATTCGGTGCCGGGGGCGGAACGGACATTTCGGCACGGCTGATGGCCAAGTCACTCACCGAGATGTGGGGCAGGAGCGTGGTCGTGGAGAACAAGCCGGGCGCCGACGCCAGCATCGCCACGGCCGAAATCGCGAGGGCAAAGCCCGACGGTTACAACCTGCTGGTGACCACGACGGCTATCACGATCACGCCGACACAGCAGAAGCAGGTGTGGGATCCGCAAGCGAGTTTCGAGCCGATCACGCTCATCGGGTCGGCGCACAGCCTGGTGGTCGTGCATCCGTCTCTGCCCGTGCACAGCGTCAGGCAATTGATCGTGCTCGCGAAGGCCAAGCCCGGCGCGATCAACTTCGGCTCCTCGGGCACCGGCACCGTGCCCTATCTCGCCACAGAGCTGTTCATGATGGAAACCGGCACGCGCATGGTCCACATACCTTACAAGGGCAGCGGACCGGCGGGAATTGGCATCTTGAGCGGCGAAACGCAGTTGTTGTTCGCTGCGATCCTGTCGGTGCTCCCCAGTGTCAAGGCGGGCAGATTGAGACCGATTGCGGTCACCGCGCCGAAGCGGAACACGCTGGTTCCCGAGGTCCCGACGTTGAGCGAAAGCGGCCTGCCGGGGTTCGATACGGCAACGTGGTACGGGGCATTCGCGCCGGCGAAGACTCCCAAGGAGATCGTCCTGAAGCTCAACGACGACCTCGTGAAGGCGATACGTTCACCGGCGGTGCGCACGAATCTCGAACAGCAGGGCTACCGCGTCGACGGAAGCTCGCCGGAGGAACTGGCCCAGCTCGTCAGGTTCGACCTCGCGAAGTGGTCGAAGGTCATCCAGAACATCAAGCAATGACGAACTAACGACTCGGGACACTCACCCCCATGCCTAACTACCCGGTCATCAACTTCCTGCTGCGCCACGGGCACCGGTTCGCCCTCGCGCTCGCCCTGTTTCCGGCGATAACGGGCTTCTACCTCGGCTTTACCGGGTGGGGCTGGCCGTTTGCGGCGGGCGGCGTCGTGACGGGGGCGGTCCTCTATGTTCTTGCGAAGAGCTACGTCGAGCTCGTCGCCATCATCGCCGACATGCTGCTTCCCAAGTGACCGGCCGATTTACCGACTCGGTTGCCGCTGCTTGCGCCTTGGAGCAAACTCTCAAGCCTGCGAAACGAGGGAGCGACTCATGGCCAGA